>NZ_JAPYVU010000037.1 GCF_028276765.1 Sulfurihydrogenibium sp. | reverse complement strand
AACGGTCTTAAAAGACCAATGACAGAAACTTGATCTGTCCTTCCTTTTTTCTCCCATGTCTGTAATTATTATAAAACTTATTCTCTTAAAGTTTAAAAATTTTTGGTATACTTAATATACGATGACAAAAAATATACCCCTCATTTTCCTAACACCTTCCATACACATCATTAAATCTTACAATATCATCCTCTTCCACGTACTCACCAACTTGCACTTCTATTAGCTCTAACGGAATCTTTCCTGGATTAACTAACCTATGTTTAGTAGTTTTTGGAACGTATATGCTTTCATTTTCATGAACGAAATATTCTTTTATTTCTCCGTTTTCTTCTAAAACTACTTTTGCAGTGCCTTTTACTACTATCCAGTGTTCGCTTCTGTGATAATGCATCTGTAGGCTCAAAGACTCTCCAGGATATACAGTTATTCTTTTTATTTTATATCTTTCTCCTTTTTCAAGCTCAGTATAGCTTCCCCAAGGTCTATAAACTGTAGTGTGCAGGTCTACTAAATAGCTAAGCTGTTTATCGTTTTTTATCTTATTTACTATCTCTCTTACTTTTTGCCCTTCTCCTTGTTTAGCTATCAGGATAACATCATCAGTTTCTACTATTATAAGATTTTCAAGTCCTATCGTGGATATTACTCTTTTATTTCCTATTATCATACTGTTTTTTGTGTCTATATCTATTACTTTGCCAACTTTCACGTTTTGATTTTCATCTTTTGGTAGTATCTCATGTACACTATCCCATGATCCAACATCTGACCATTTAATGTTCATCGGAATTACTGCTGCTTTGTTTGTCTTTTCCATTACTGCATAATCTATCGATATATCTGGCATTGCTTCAAAGTTTTTAAGTAGTTCTTCAAAGTTATTATCATTTATCATCTGATATATTTCTTCACTATGATTTTTAAACTCATCAAAGATTGTTTGAATGCTAAATGTAAACATTCCGCTGTTCCAATAAAAATTTCCTTTCATCAGATATTCTGCAGCTTTTTCTATGGATGGTTTTTCATGAAATTTTATGACTTTGTACCCATCTTTTATCTTTTCTCCGGCTTCTATATAACCATAACCAGTTTCCGGCTTTGTAGGTTTTACTCCAAAGGTTATGATATATCCTTCCTTTGCAAGCTCGTCTGCTTTTTTAACATACTCTACAAACTCCTGGATAGGCTGTATAATATGGTCTGATGGAGATATAAAAATAGTTTCATCAAATGGTATGTCTTGTTTTTCTGTTAGATATTTAACTGCTAAGGCTATGGCTGGTGCTGTATTTCTTCCTACCGGCTCGGTAATAATATGAAAATCATTTTCAGAATGATTTATTTCTCTTAGCTGACTTTTTAGGTGAAAAATATATTCTTTGTTTGTTATGATTATTATATCTTTTGGACTTTTTACTATTTTTAAGGCTCTATCTATGGTTTTTTGGAAAAGTGATTGATCATCTGCAATTTTTAAAAACTGCTTTGGCAGGTTTTTTCTGGATAATGGAAAAAGTCTTGTCCCACTTCCACCAGCAAGTATAACTGCTTTCATTATGATAGGCTCCAAGTTTATATATTTTTCTTATATTTTAGCATGGTTTGAAACTAATGTTTTAGAAGAACTTTCAAGACTTAGGTTTAGACTATTTGCTACATTTTCATATTTTTATAAAAAATTACAATACATTGGATGATAAATTCAATAAAAGTAGAAGATTCTTTGCTTCGTTCAGAATGACGATGTTGACTTTGAAGCAGTCTCAGTCAAAACTTCTTCATTTACTTCTTGAGACTGTTCTCCTCTTATTTGACTTATATCCAATGTATAAATGTTAGATATACCATCTTTTGCTGATACGCCGATTATTCTGTCTGCAAAGCTTGCCATTGAGTCTCTATGGGTAACTACTATAAACTGTGCTTCTTTTGATAACTCTTTCATCAACTGACCTACTTTTCTTGCGTTTGCATCATCAAGTGCTGCATCTACTTCATCAAAATAATAAAATGGTGCTGGTCTGTACTGCTGAACTGCAAATAAAAACGATAAAGCCGTTAGTGCTTTCTCACCGCCGGACATCATTTCAAGCCTTTTTACATCTTTGCCCCTGGGTCTTGCCTTTAAGAACACACCACCGCTTAATGGATTTTGCTCGTTTTCAAGCTCTAAGTATGCTTTTCCTGATGGAGATAAGATTTTAAAGTTCTTGGCTAAATTTTTGTTTATGTTTTCAAACACTTCCATAAACGCCTTAACTTTCTTTTCTTCTAAGCTTTCTATAAGCTCTTCTATTGCTTTTTTCTCATTTATTAGTGTGCCTAACTTTTCTTTTATTTCGTTGTATCTTTTTTCTTCTTCTTCATAATCTTCAATAGCTTTTTCATTTACAAATCCAAGATTTTTTCTTCTTTCTTGAAGCTCTTTTAATTTTTTCTCAATCTCTTTAACATCTTCTTCTATTGGCTCGCCGCTGTATTCCTCTTTAAGAAGTATTATCTCTTCTTCTAAATCTGCTATTTTTTGCTCTGCTTTTGCTTTGTCTTGTAAAAGTAAAGTTGTCTGTCTGTTTATGTTGTCTTCTTCGTATCTTAGGTTTTTAAGCTGGTCTTTTAGATTAGATATAGTATTCATCAGTCTTTCTCTTTCTTCTTCCTGTCCTTTTAAGCCTTTCCAAAGTTCTGATAACTGTTTTGTAAGGTTGTCTATCTCTGATTTTATATTTTCTATCTCTGATTTTTTGTGGTAAAGCTCTTTTTCTAAGGTAAATTTTTCGCTTTCTATCTGGAACACTCTTATTTTATGGCTCTCTACTTTGGATTTTAATTTTTCTATCTGGTTTTCAAGCTCTTTCTTTTTGTCTCTTAGTGAGTAAACTTTTTGAGTTGTTTCTTCCCATTCTTTTCTTAATTTGTTTAATCCCATGCTTTCCATACGGTTTAGCATTTTTTCTTTTTTGTCTTTTACCTGTAAAAGCATAAGATTTAAGTTTTGTATGTCTTTGTTTATCTCTTCAATCTTGCTTTCAAGCTCTAAACTTTGTTTTTTTAGATTGAAAATCTCATTTTCTATACGTCCAATTCTTAAATTTTTGTTTGTCAGCCCTCTTTCTAATTCTTGTATTCTTGAGTTTACACTTTGAGATTCTGTTTGTAGTTTTACAAGATTTTTTTCATTTTCTGCGATTTTTTGATTTATAAGCTTTAGCTCATTTTCTAATGCTCTTTCTTCATCTTTTAATTTTTGGTCTATCTCTTCAAGTTTTTTTCTCTCTTCTTCTAAAAATGACCTTCCGATTGTGATACTTTGCTTTTCTAATCCACCTGTTATTGTTCCTGATTTTTCAAAGACTTCGCCGTCAAGTGTAACCATTCTATAATTTCCAATTCCAAGAACCTTAGCCGTGTCAAATGTATCTATGATTATAGTATCTTGAAATACATACTTTATGGCTTTTTCAACTTTTTTATCGTAATTGACAAAATCTATCGCATAACCTAAAACGCCTTTTGCTAAAGGTAATTTTGGATTGTCTTGAACCTTTATTTTGTTTAAAGGAATAAACGTAACTCTTCCTGCTTTTTCCTGCCTTAGAATATCTAAGCATTTTTTTGCTACATCTTCATTCTCAACCACAACGTTTTTAAGCCTTCCGCCACCTGCTACTTCAATGGCTGTTTGGACTTTTGGGTCTTTTATTGAAATGATTTCTGAAACAGCTCCATAAACACCTTCTATGTTTTTAAAAAGCAATGATGTTTTATCTTCTCTAATATTGCTTAGCTGTGCAAGGATTTTTGCAAGCTCTTGGAAGTTTTTTTCAAGCTTTTCTCTGTTTTCTTTTAATCTTTTCTCTAAAACATCTTTTCTAATTTTTAATCTGTTTATTTCGCTTGTGATGTTTAAAACTTCTTTTTGGCTGTCTTTTGTGTTTGATTTTATGTTTTCTATGGTTTTTTCTATGTTTTCAATCTCTTGTTTTAGGTTTTCAATCTCTTTTTTGTAGTTTTCTGATTTTTCTACTGTGGTTGTATATTTTAGCTGGTATTCTACTTTTTGCTTTTCTAACTCTTTGATTTTGTCAAGCAGCTCTTTTTCTTGTCTTTCTATCTCTCCTAAGTCATTTTTAACAGAAGAGTCAAATATTTCATACTCTTTTAGCTTTTTATTTTTTTCTTCAAGCTCTTTTTCTGCTTCTAAAAGCTTTTTTTCTATGTCCGGTAGCTGTTTTTCAACTGTTTTTATCTCTTCTTCAAGCTTCAGTATGTCTTTAACTATCAGCTCTTTTTCTTGTATTAGCTGTTTGATTTTAGAGTCTATGCTTTGTATTTCTTTTTCAAGTGTATCTTTTTTCTCGTTTAAACTTCTGATGCTTGCAGTGATAGAACCTTCCTGCTCTTTTATGGGTAAAAATGAGTTTTGAATTTCATTTAATCTATTTTCTAAATCTCTGATTTGGTTTAGTATCTGTTTTTGTTTTTCTATGTTTTCTTCTTTTGATTTATAAAATTGTTGCAGGTCTTTTTCTATGTCTTGAAGATGTTGTAAGGCTTGTTGTTTTTGACTTAGTAGATGATAAAGTTTTGCTCCAAGCAGTCTATTTTCAAGCTCTTTTATCTGGCTTTCTATGTTTATCGCTAAAATTGCGTTTTCTTTTTCTTGCTGTAATTTTTTTAGGGTATGCTCTATCTCTTTTAATACTGCCTTTACATTGTCTGCTTTCTCTTGTGCTTCTTTTAAGTCTGCCAATGCTTTTTGTTTTTTCTCTTCATAGACGGTTATTCCTGCTATTTCACTTAGAAGTTCTCTTCTTTCTCCGGGAGTCATGTTTACAAATTTATAAATATCTCCTTGCGTGACGATGTTGTAGCCTTGGATTGGTATTCCTGCCTGAGTTAATAGGTCTTCTACTTCCTGCTGTTTTACTGTTTTTCCGTTTATTTTGTATGTAGATTTTCCGCTAAGCTCTACTTTTCTTGATATTCTTACTTCTTCTGAGTTTATAGGAAATGCTCCAAGATTTTTAAAAACTATCTCAACTTCTGCATAAGGTGCTGATTTATCTTTTGAAGAAAAGATTAAATCTGTAAGCTTTAAAGCTCTCATTGCCCTGGCTGATGCAATACCAAGGCAGAAAACTATACTATCACCTATATTGCTTTTTCCCGCTCCATTTGGACCTACTATCGCAGTAAATCCCGGACCAAGTGGAATGGTTAAATGTCTATCTCCGTAAGATTTAAAGCCATAAACGTTGATTCTATCTATATAAGTTTTCATACCTTTTTGTAAACTGCACCTTTTGGATTTAGCATACTTTCAATTATATTAACTGTTATTGTTTTTTGTTTAAAAAAGACTTTGTCTTCATACTTTTTTATTTTTTCTAAAAATGACTGTTGTTTTACTTCTTTAATTCTTACGACCGTAATATGAGGCAAGAATCTTTTAATCTCTCTTTTAAATCCAAGACTTACCATCTGATTTTCTACATACTTATTTATCTCTGTAAGGACTGGGTTTTCTTCTACTTTAAAGTATAAAACCTTTGGCTGGTCTAAATTTGGAAAAACTCCAAGCCCTTTAACGATTATCTGCGTTTCTATCTCTTTATTGATACATTCAGACAAATTATTTTTTATATCTTCTATCTTATCCTCTTCTACATTTCCTAAGAATTTATAAGTTATGTGAAAGTTTTCAGGTTTAACCCAACTACCTGTCAAAACACCGGAAAAATCTTTTTTAATCTCTGTATAATGCTTTTTTAATCCTTTGCTATCAATAAAACTGCCTATAAAAATTCTTTTCATTCTAAAAGCTCTCTACTGATGTAGCCGCTGCAAATTTCTTGAACTTCTCCGGTCATTTTAATATTCCAATCTTCATCTATGCTAATTTTAAGCTCGCCACCAATCATTTTAATCGCAATTTCTCTATCTGCAAGACCTTTTTTAACAAGCACAGATGCAACCCCGCACGAAGAACTTCCTGAGGCATAGGTAAATCCTGCTCCTCTTTCCCATATTAAAATCTGTGCTTCATTTCTACTTATAGGCTTAACAAACTGAACGTTTATCCTGTTTGGAAAAAGTGGATGATTTTCTATCATTGGTCCATACTTTTTAATCTCTTCTTCATCAAGGTTTTCTTTTATGATTACACAGTGAGGATTTCCAACAGATACACAGCTGACTTCAAACTCTTTATCTCCAACTGTGATTTTTTCTGATATAAACTCTTCTTTGTCTGTGTTAACTGGAATTTTTTTTGCGTTAAAAATAGCCTTTCCCATATCAACGGTTACGATTTTTGCCTTGCCAAATTTATTTTTTTCTTCTATTTTTGCTTTTACAATACCACCTTTTGTTTCAACTGAAAACTCTTCTTTGTCTGTATAGCCATAATCATAAAGAAATTTACAGAAAATTCTAAGTCCGTTTCCGCTTTTCTCTGCTTCGCTACCATCCGGATTGAAAATCCTTAGCTTAAAATCTGCTACATCAGAATTGTATTTAACTAAAACTCCATCGCTTCCTATCCCGTAGTGAACATCGCAGATTTTTTTTATAAAATCTTGTGTTAGCTTAAAATCTATTTTATCCGAATCTAAGACGATGTAATCATTACCAAGTCCATGTGATTTGACAAAAAAGTTATTTTTCTCCAATGCTTATCTCCGGTTTTTGTTTTTGGTAAATAATTTTATCAGAGTTAAGAAAATGTATAAATAATAGTGAGATATTGCTTTAAACTTTTTAACTAAGTCTAAAAATCAACTCGTCATTGAGGGTGTTTTAAAAAACCAACATCGTCGTTCTGAAGCCGGCGAAGAATCTCTATTTTTCTTTTCAAGTCAAAAATCAGAAGGGAAGGTAAGTTTGCAAAAATTTTTAAGCACTCTTAAGCCATCCAGTGTTGTCATTCTACAATCATACGAAAAATCTCTTAATTTTATTTAATTTCTCATCAATTCTTAAAAATCACTTCAAAAACTACTTAATAAAGAAATTGCTTTTTTTAAAGCTTCTTTAATGTCTTTTGTTTCTTTCATAACTTTTTTTGCAACGTTTACAGACTCTTTCTTATCATAACCCAAATTTACCAATGCAGAAACTAATTGACTTAACTCATCTGATTCACTAAAATCTATCTTTCCTTTTAACTCTACTATTATTCTTTGTGCTGTTTTATTACCTATTCCTTGAATTTCTGTAAGCCTATCAACATCTCCATTTTCCACAATTTCAATAAACTCTTCCACAGAAAAATTAGAAATAATATTCAGTGCATGCTTTACTCCAACGCCATGAATTTGAATAAGCTTTAAAAATAAATCTCTTTCCTCTTCTGAAACAAATCCTAAGAGTCTTACATCTTCCTGTCTTACAAGTAAATAAGTATAGACAATATTTTCTTTGAATTTTTCACTGTCCGGAACCTCTACTAAAAAACCAAATCCAAGTTTTTCTATGACTATATGATTTTTGTCTTTCTTTGTTATTTTTCCTTTTATATAATCAAGCATTTATCAAATCTACCGCTTTTTTCCTTAGTTGTCCGCATGCAGCGTCTATATCTCTTCCTTTACTCCATCTAATGAATGTAGCAATATTATTGTCCCAAAGAATTTTTTCAAACTTTAAAATCCTTTCTTCCTCCGGTCTTTCAAATTCTGCTGAAGGGTATGGATTAAACGGTATTAGATTTACTTTAAACCTGTGTTTGTCTTTCTTTAAAAGATTTACAAGTCTTTTAGCATCTTGCTCTGAGTCGTTTACACCTTTTATTAAAACATATTCAAGGGTTATTCTCCAACCGGGTTTAAGTGGGATGCTTCTTAATAAATCCATAAGGTCTTGAAGCGTGTTTGTTTGTGATATTGGCATTAAAAATGCTCTTTGTTCTTGATTTGATGCGTTTAATGATACTGCAAGTTTAACTTCCGGGAATTCTTTATCTTCGTACATTCTTTTTATCTGATGAAGTATCCCACTTGAAGAGATTGTGATTTTTCTATGGGATAATCCTACCATATCAGGATGAGTAAAGATTTGAACAGATTTTTTTACATTTTCATAGTTTGCCAAAGGTTCACCCATTCCCATGTAAACTATGTTTGATATTCTATTTTCTCCTTCATCTCCTAAGAATCTTTGAACGTTAATATACTGTTCAACGATTTCGGCTGTTTCTAAATTTCTGATAAGTCCGTCTTTTGTAGTAAAGCAGAATTTACAACCTACAGCACAACCAACCTGTGTTGACACGCACAAAGTTTTGTGGTTTTTTTCTTTTATCAAAACGGTTTCTATTGTATTTCCATCCTTAAGCTTCCATAAAAATTTTATACTTCCATCTATTTTTGATTGCTGGTACATAACTAATTCTAAAGCGTTAAATTCTGTATTTTCTTTCAAGTAGTTTCTTATATCTTTTGATAAATCAGTCATTTCATCGTAAGAGCTGACTTTTTTCTTATATAGCCATTTTGCTATTTGCTTAGCTCTAAACTTTTGCCAGCCTTTTTCTATTACAAAATTTTCAAGCTCTTTTAAATTGAAATTTTTTAAATTAACTTTCATCTACTTCCTCTTGCACAAATTTATTATTTTCTAAATACCAGCTTTTGTAGGATACAGGTTCTCCATTTTGTACTGAGACTATGATATAAGATAAGTCTTCTAAAGCAAACTGCAAATCTGTTTGTGATGGTCTATCCGGATGGTCTGGGTGTGAATGATAAATTCCGACAATTTGCAAACCTTTACTATCTGCATACTGCTCAACTTTCATATAATCTTTTGGTGATATATCAAATCTGTCATTTGCCCTTTCTTTGTTTTGATTTTCTACTTGGATAACTTCTAAGACTTCTCTTGTGTTCAATGAATAATCCATTTTTCCAATCAAAAAGCCACAGACCTCGTAAGGATATCCCTCTTTTGCCTGTCTTTTTATCTCTTCTATGTGCTGTTTTTTTATTTTAAGCATAGTGTTTTTACCGTGAATTTGATTTTGTGTTTATAGTATAAAAGAAAGGTAGATTAAAATCAATGAGATGTAAGATTTGAGAAAGTGGGCCACCCTTTATGGTTATTGTGGCAATGCTAAAGGCGACATTAATCTAATTAGATGTTTTGTTCCATCACCTTCTACAACTTCAATTAACTTAATGCCATCAACTTCTTCATCGATAGCAATTTCCTTAGGTTGTGGAATAACATGTTCATGTTTTTCTAACGTAACAACAAACTCATCATCCTTTGGGTCGTAAGATAGACCAATTAAAGGTTGTGTCTGTGTTTCAACTTGATCACCAATTTCTTCTCCTACTACTTCAATCATTGCTTCTTTTGACTCAAGATTTCTTGATAATTTGTCAAAGAAGCTTTCCCATTGAGATTTGTCAAGCTTTTTTATCATTTTGTTCCTCCTTTTATTTATACTCCTAATAAATTATATACGCTTTAAAAACTCTTGCAATAGTAAAAAGATTATACATGACGATGTCTATTTTTAAAATAGTGTTCTAAAATTTTTATAAGCTTACCTTTCTGTGTCATCCCGAAGGCTGTAAGCCGAAAGATCCTCTCTTTTTAAAATAAGAAAAAATAAGATTCTTCGCTTTACTCAGAATGACGATGTGGATTTTTAGAACACCCCCGATCAAAAGAAGACCTGTGTCACAGGATGACAAGGAACAATCCCATGGGTATCATTTGAAACTACAGCAAAACATATTACTTTTTGGCTTGCTGCTTATAAGTTATCAGTTAATAAAATAGCTCATATCCATAAGCTGACCATTTCTAACTATTGTTACTTTAATACTGCTTTCATTTCTAAGCATTTGAAGAATTCTGAAAGCATCCTCGCCGCTGTTTATCTTTTGATTGTTTATTGCAACCAAAATGTCTCCAACCTGTATGCCCATTTTTTGGAATAAACTTCCATCTTGTATCCAATCAAATCTAAATCCTTTTGTTTGTCCGTTTTCAACAACAGGTATTAATCTGATTTGAGTAAGCATAACCCCAGGGTCTGCTGTAAGTTTTTCTATCTCTGATTTTGGTATTATACTATTGCTTAATACTTTATCTAATGGTGGTAGGTTAAGAGGCTTATTATTGCTTGAAGTTGTCTGCCCTGCTTTTGTTTTAAAAGTTATCTTTTCAGTTTTACCATCGGATTCTACCAATATAAAATCTCTGCCAATGTTTAAAATTCTTATTCCGTTTATATTTTGTCCTTGTGATACTATATGGGTTTTACCGTCAAGTTTTATGATGGCTAAGTTTTTAAAACCAATAGCCGTACCTATTAGCTGAATGTTATTTATGTTTGCTGATGGTTGTATCTTTGACTTTTCTTTTGCTTCAAAGATTTCGTATTTTGATATCAAGGAGTTGTAATCAAACTTTTGTTCTTGTATTTTTGGTGGACTAATTGGAATATCGAATTTTATCATTACCAGTGAGTGTAAAAGAATCAAAATGAATATGTATGTTGGTATTATATAAAATACGGCCAATTTTATAGCACCCGCTTTGTTTTTTCTAATTATATCATGAGAGAACAGGATGAAAGAAAGTAAATAAGTAAAGAGATGAATATAAAGATCCTTTGCTGGCCACAGGATGACAGATTTTTATTTCTCTTGTCACCGTATCTATTTTTCCAAAGTTTTGTATACAGCCTTTATAACCCACACGGTTCAGATGTAACAATGTGATTACTCCATATAATAAAGCTTTCAATTATCTTTATAACCCATACGGTTCAGATGTAACAATGAAACCGTAGCACAAATTTTGTTATTTATTCATCTTTCTAACCCACACGGTTCAGATGTAACTTATTCCACTTCCAAATGAAGACACCAAAATAGACTCTTTATAACCCACACGGTTCAGATGGAACAAAGGATATAGAAGAGAAACAGCCGAATTATTAGAACTTTATAACCCACACGGTTCAGATGGAACTTTGCCTCCTGGGGGCTGACTACCCCCTAGAGGCGGTCTTTATAACCCACACGGTTCAGATGGAACAAAAAAGGTATAAATTTGAAAAATTAATGTCAGAATGGCTTTATAACCCACACGGTTCAGATGGAACAAGCTTGGGGCTCCTGTTGGCTTTGGCTTTCCAACGCTTTATAACCCACACGGTTCAGATGGAACAAGACTGTGTTTGAGAAATAGATAAAGAGAAATGCATCTTTATAACCCACACGGTTCAGATGGAACTAGAAGATTTGGCAAGAAAGTATGTAGATGATGCGTCTTTATAACCCACACGGTTCAGATGGAACAAGTGTATTATGTATTTTTGTTGCTAAATTATCATACTTTATAACCCACACGGTTCAGATGGAACGAAAAAAATTAATTTCCCTTGCGGAGGTCATTCCGCACTTTATAACCCACACGGTTCAGATGGAACAACGTAACTAAAGATAAGATTCAAAGATTGGTTGCTACTTTATAACCCACACGGTTCAGATGGAACCCGTTAACTTTTAACTCAAAAATAAAATCGCTTTTAACTTACTCTATCAATATTTTGATAACTATTATACCAAACTTTTAAAAAACCTGCAAGTTGAAGTTTTTTGCAGCAAACCTCGATATACAGAAAATATATTATTATATTTTATCCTTTAACATCCTATCACAAGCCAACCGCTGAAAACCACAAACTCAGAAGCTCGCTGCAAATACCGCTCCTTAACTTCCTGATCTTAAAAAATTTTAAAATAAAAAATTACAAATTTTCAAAAAATTAAGCATTAAAGAATTCAAAATTAAAAAGTCTATTTCAACAAACACTTACAACTGCTTTTTAAAAAATTCCTTCTAAACCATCACTACACAAACTTAAATCAAACATCAAAAAATAAAACCACATTACCAATACCTTAGCTTCACTGACTGCTGAATCATTTCACCAAACTATCACACAATCAAATAAAAATCACTAAGATATTGATAAACCAACTTCCAACGTCTCATGTCTCACGTTTCACATTCTCACGTAAACAAACTTGTGTGGGCTAACCTATTCAATTGCCAAGGTTCAGTTAAAAAACTAAAAAGCTAATAACAATATACAAAAAAATTTTCTATATGTCAAGCAGAAAGTGAAAATGCTTGAAAAATTCTCGTAAGCTTACCTTTCCATGTCATCCTAAGGACATAAGTCCGAAGGATCTCTTTTTTGATTTTTGACTTGAAAAGAAAAATAGGAGATTCTTCGCTTCGCTCAGAATGACAATATTGATTTTTAAAACAGTCTCAGTCAAAAACTGAAAGTGTTCCAAAAATCTACACCGTCATTCTGCAGCCGACGAAGAACCTCATTTTTCCTCATTTTTAAAAGAGAAGATCCTTCGGGCTAAAGCCATAAGGATAACGCAGAAAGGTAAACTTACGAGAATTTTGAAACACTCTGGAATTAATTTGATTGTGATATAATATATATTTACTTTGCGAGTGTGGCGGAATTGGCAGACGCGCGGGACTTAGGATCCCGTGCCCGAAAGGGCGTGTGGGTTCAACTCCCACCACTCGCACTTGAAAAGAATAATTATTTGTGATATAATATTTAGTATACTTAATGCGAGAGTAGCTCAGTTGGTAGAGCGACTCCTTGCCATGGAGTAGGCCGCGGGTTCGAGTCCCGTCTCTCGCTCTTCTAACTTCTTGATTAAAACTTCTAACACTCTTCTCTTTTCAATTTTCAAAACTTTGAAAACATATTGGTCTATAATTATCTCTTCATCTTTCTTTGGCATTCTTCCAAGAATGTAAGTAATCATGCCGTTGATAGTTTCAAATGGTCCATCTGGAATATCGATATCTATATAATTTTTCAACTCTCTAATTTCCATAAGTCCATCTACAATAAGCTCTGTTAAAGATTGTTTTTTTAGTCTTACTTTATCTTTTTTGACAAACTCATCTTTAATTTCTCCTACTATCTCTTCTAAAACATCTCTTAAAGTGATTATTCCGATGGTTGCTCCTCGTTCGTCAACAACTACAGCTATATGGTCTTTGTAGTTTTTAAAGCCTTTTAAAACATTTGGCAGATTTGCAAACTCCGGAATGTATCTAATACCTTTCATGTACTTTGTTATTGGCTCGTTTGGTTTTGCAAAAATTAAATCATAAGACCTTACAAATCCAATTATTTGGTCTATTCTTTTTCTATAAATCGGAATTCTTGAATAACCTGTTTCTTTAAATATCGGGACTATATCCATAACCTTTTTATCATCAGAAACTGCAATAACATCTGAAAGTGGTACTACTATCTCCGATATTCTTCTTTCGCTAAAAATCAAGATATTGGCTATTATTTTTTTCTTTAATTCATCTATTTCTTTAACTTCAGAAATCAGTAAATCTAAAATTTCTTGTTTTGATAAAGGTTTTTCTGATGCAGGTTTTAGCTTAAAAAGTACAAAAACAATTTTGTTTATCAAATTAGCAAATATTAAAAATGGCTTAAATATTTTTCTAAAAACTTCTAAAAAATGAACAACATAATAAATAATGTCTTCTGCGTAATGCTGAAAAATACTTTTTGGAATAACTTCACCAAATAGAAGAGTCAAAATTACTATAGCTTCTGCAAATATTTCTTCTTTTCCTTTTATGATAGGTGTATAATAGGAAATATCATGAAGTAATGCGACAAATGTAGATGTTGCGAAAGTTATGCTTAAAATCGTGCCAATCAATCCAACAGAGATATATTCATTATAGTGTTTAGCCAAAAGTTGATAAATTCTTTCTGCTTTCTCATCACCTTTTGAAGCTTGATACTTTAATTTGCTTTTGTTTACTGAAAATAACGCAATCTCTGAACCGGAAAAAAGAGCCTCAAAAAATATAAATAAGATTATCAATATTACAGAACTAATCATTTTCTTCCCCGTTAGAGTTTGGAGTTTCTAATCTCTCTATCATTACCTTTTCTATTCTGTTTGAGCTCATTTCTAAAACTTTAAATTTGTAATCTTGAACGATGAACTCTTCATTTTCTTCCGGAAATCTTTTTAAATAGTCAAGAATAAAACCTGCTATGGTGTCATAGTCATAGTCTTCTGGCAATATAATTCCAAGCTCATCTGTTAAGAATGTAACATCTTCCTTACCGGAAACAATCCATACACTATCTGAAATTTGTTTTATTGTTGCTTCTTGTGGTTCATACTCCTCCGGTATGTCTCCGACGATTGTCTCAATCAAATCTTTGTATGTAATAAGTCCAACGGTTGTACCATGCTCATCTACTACGATGGCTATATTCTGCTTTGATTCGTTAAATTTTTTCATTGCATCTAAGACAGTTGTAAATTCTGGTAAAAATAAGATTGGCTTTATAAAGCTGTCTATCTTTTCTTCTTTTCCCTCATAGATTAAAAATAAAATATCTTTTAGATAAATAACTCCAACCACATTATCAAGATTATCTTCATAAACAGGAATTTTACTGTAATCTTTACCCTCTAATATTTTTGCTAACTCTTTTACTGAAATTCCTTTTTCTACAGCAAATATATCTCTTCTTGGGACCATTATCTCGGTTATTGAAATCTCTGATAGTTCAAAAGTATTAAAAATTAACTCTGTTTCTTCTTCTGACAGAATCTTATGTTCGGCTGACTGATGGATGATGAATTTTAAGTCTTCTTCTGTGATTTTGTGTTCGTGGGTAGCAAGCTCTAATCCAAGTTTGTTTAAGACGAAAGTTGTAAATTTTAAAAAAACAATTCTAAAAGGTGTTATTAAAATGTAAAACAGATAAAAAGGTCTTGCAGTTATTAATGCATACTTTTCTGGGTAATTTGTTCCGATAAGCTTTGGCGTTATATCTCCAAGACTAAGTAAAAGTAATGCACTCACTAATGCGGTAGCTGCTAAATACTCTTTTCCAAAATGGTTTATGGTGAATGATGCTATTAAAGATGTTGCTGTAATGTTTGCAAGCTCATTACCTATTAAAAATGTAATTACAAGCTCCTTTGGATGGTTTCTTAAAAACTCTACAAGCTTTGCAGATTTTGAGCCAGTATTTGCTAATTTTCTTATTTTTATCCTATCTAAGGAAAAAAACGAAGATTCTATGGCAGCAAAAAACCCTGCTGTTAAAATAACCAAGAATATTATTAAAGCTTCCATGGTTAAATCAGACAAAATGGCAGTATACCTCTCTCCCATTTATATTTTTATAGTTTGGCTTTGTTTTACATTCATCTTTTTTGATTGGGCAACGATTGTAAAATTCACAACCATCAAAGCTTTCATCGTCTTGCTCTATAATGCTTATTATTGTCTTTCTGTATTTTGGATGATGTGGTGGCAGGCTTTCAAATAATATTTTTGTGTATGGATGCAACGGATTTTCTATAATATCGCTTTTTACTCCTTTCTCCATGATTTTGCCTTTGTATAATACAACTACATAATCAGATAGCTTTCCAACTACGTTTAAATCGTGAGATATAAAAATAAAGCTTATATTTTTCTCATTTTTTAGTCTCTCTAAAAGATTTACAATTTGTAATTGAACTGTAACATCAAGGGCGGATGTTGGCTCATCTGCAATTATTAGCTTTGGATTAAGAATAATAGCTCTTGCAATGGCTACTCTCTGCCTTTGACCACCGGAAAGCTCGTGTGGATATCTATCTAAAAATGTTTCATCTAATTCAACAGATTTTATAGTTTTGACTACAATATCTTTTCTTTCATTTTTTGGTATATTATGAACCATTAAAGGCTCTTCTAAAATATCGTAGATTTTAAATCTTGGGTTTAAGGATGTTCTTGGGTCTTGGAATATGATGGATATTTCTCTTCTTAAATCTTTTGATAGATTGTTTGTAATATCTATGCCTTTATATAAAATCTTTCCTTCATCCGGCTTGATAAGGTTTAGAATAAGCTTTCCGATGGTAGATTTTCCGCTTCCGGATTCTCCAACAAGCCCTAAAACTTGACCTGTGTTTAACTCAAAGGATACGTTATTGACAGCTGTGAAATAATTTTTATTGAAAAACCCTTTTTTTATAAGATATCTTTTAGTAAGATTTTCAACCTTTAAAAGCGGCTGCCTACTACTATCCATTTTTATAAGTTTTTAAAAGCAAAATGTAAAAATTAAATTTTTCATAATAGCTATATTATAGCATAAGCTTTGGGAGTAAGAAATTAAAAAGATTACAAGATTCTTTAATGTAGCCGTAGAATGATAATAGCGAGAAGATGAAAGGTTATAGATGTTTAGGGGGTAGTTTATGAAATGTCTTTATATGAAGTATCAAGAATGAGACTGCTTACAAAAATCCACACTGTCATTCAGCAGCTGGCGAAGAATCTCCTGTTATTGTTTCCTTCCTTTCAAAACACATTAAAACATGAGATCCTTCACTTCGCTGCTGGATGACAAAGAACAACCCAATGGTGTCATTCTGAGCGTTAGCGAAGAATCATCTTTTTCACTTCTCATCTCTCACTTTCTTTATTCATTTAAATTAGTTATGCTAAAATTAAATCAATCATGGAAATAAAAGGGGATTTGTAAGGAATGCTTTCTGTTGTCAAAAGTGGTGGAACGTATGGAATAAATGGCTATGTTGTAGATGTTGAAGTAAATATCTCTCAAGGACTGCCACAGTTTACAGTTGTAGGACTGCCTGACACGGCAGTAAAGGAGAGTAGAGAAAGGGTCAGGTCTGCAATAGAGAATATAGGATACAAATTTCCGGTCAAAAAAATTACAGTAAACCTTGCACCGGCAGACGTATTAAAAATAGGGACGTTGTATGACCTGCCAATATCCGTAGGCATTTTAGCATCTTCCGGAATAATTAACGAGAACGATTTAAAAGATACAGCTTTTATTGGTGAGCTTGCTTTAAATGGAGACTTAAGAGGTGTTAAAGGCGTATTACCGATTGCAATCAAGCTAAAAGAAGCCGGTTTTAAAAGATTTATAGTTCCATTAGAAAATGAAGAAGAGGCAGCAATTGTAAATGGTCTTGATGTTTATGGATTTTCTAATCTTAAAGAAATTGTGATGTTCTTAAACGGTGATTTAGAAAAACAGCCTAAAAAGGTAGATGTTGATGAAGTTTTAGAATGTAATTTAGACCATATAGGAGATTTTGCAGAAGTAAAAGGGCAGTATACAGTCAAAAAGGCTCTTGAAATTGCAGCGGCAGGATTTCATAATCTGCTAATGATTGGCTCGCCAGGCTCGGGTAAAACCATGCTTGCAAGAAGATTTTTATCAATACTGCCACCACTTACATTCCAAGAAGCAATAGAAGTAACAAAAATACACAGCATAGCAGGAGTTTTGAAAGACAATATTGTAAGATGTAGGCCATTTAGAGCACCACACCATACGATTAGCGATATTGCACTTATTGGTGGGGGAAGTTTTCCAAAACCCGGTGAAGTGTCTTTGGCACACAACGGTGTTTTGTTTTTAGACGAACTACCAGAATTTAAGAAATCCACCTTAGAAGTTTTAAGACAACCACTTGAAGATAAGGTTGTTTCTATATCAAGGGCATCAGGAAAAATAGAATTTCCTGCAAATTTTCAGCTTATAGCAGCAGCTAACCCTTGCCCATGTGGCTATAAGCTTGACCCTAAGAAAGAATGTAGATGTACACCGGCAGAAATAAAAAGGTATCTCGGCAAAATCTCAGGACCACTTTTAGATAGAATAGACTTGGCAGTAACGGTTTTACCGGTAGCACCAGAAGAGCTTGCAAACAAGCCAGAAGGCGAACCTTCGGCTAAAATAAGGGATAGAGTTTTAAAAGCAGTAGAGATACAAAGAAACAGATTTAAGAATGAAAACATCAAATTTAACAGTCAAATGACACCAACCCATATTGAAGAGTATGGGAATATCACAAAAGAAGCCAAAGATGTAATGCTAAATGCTACAAAAAGATTTAATCTTACAGCAAGAAGCTTTCATAAAGTTTTGAAAGTGGCAAGGACAATAGCAGATTTAGAAAACAGCGAAAAAGTCTTACCTAAGCATGTTTTTGAAGCTATAAATTATAAAGTAAATGAAAATCTGTTTTAGATGGAGTTTAATCTATTACAGGAGCACCTTTTCAGCCTTGGCAAGTTTTAAGGAACTGTTTTGCTATTCTGTAGCCGGCGAAGAATGTCATGTTTTTGTTGAATTTCTCACCCCGATGTATGTTTTATGAAGTTTGGATACTTAGATTTAAATCTACTACACAAGTCATCTAATTTTTCTAATCCATTTTCATAATCTAAGCTGTTTTCTTTTATGTTTTTCAGTTCTTTGTTAAATGTTTGCGAATCTTCCTTACCCATTGAGACTGTTCCAAAAATCCACATTGTCATTCTGAGCGAAGCTAAGAATCTCATTTTTTTTTTCTTTTTAAATCAAAAATCAAAAAAGAGATCCTTCGGACTTCGTCCTCAGGATGACACGGAAAGGTAAGCTGTTAAGGTTGTTATACCGTTTGGGAAATATTCTTTTACTAATTCCTTGGCAGATCTGTCTAACACTTTTTCAAAGAATTCTTTTTTATCCATTATTATTCCTCCTTATAATTTTATTAGACACACGTCGGGTGAGAAATTACCTCCATAGTTTACTTTTTCTAAAAAAGCTATAACCAATAGCATATGCATATAGATAAGCAACAAAAGTCTTAACCTTTCTCCATCTACTTATAAGATTGAAATTCTTTATTTGAGAATTCACTGCTTCAATAATTTGTCTTTTACTCTTTTCTTGTTTATCTTCACATACTTTAACATATTTACACCCTTTATAACCTTTATCTCCAATAAATTCAAAATACTTTGGGTGAGAAATTCAAATATAAATAAAACATCTAAAAAAACTCCTTGGTGGCAGTTAAAATTGTAATAGCAAAAATTCCACCAAGGAGGTAAAAATGCAAAACTCTAATCTTTATTTT
>NZ_JAPYVU010000036.1 GCF_028276765.1 Sulfurihydrogenibium sp. | reverse complement strand
AGCAGAATTTTAAATAAAATTATCAGATGGATTTTTGTCTTTACCAATAACCTTTTTTCTTATACTCTTTTCAAAATCAGTCATGTAAACATACAAACTATCTTCCCTTTTATCAATCACTTCACTAACTTCTGCCAAGCATTTTTCTAAATTTCCGTAGCTAATATTACCTTCAAAAACAGAATACTGAACCCAATTTAAATACTTTCTCAAAACCTTTCTTGCCTTGTTAAGTCTTCCATCGTCTGTAATATCGTAGCAAATAATCACAAACATCTTACCACCATGCCTTTAATGGCTTATATTCTTCTTCACCAAGCAAATGCTTAATCAACTTATAGCATTCAAGCCTTATTAATGTTCTATAACTTACATTTCTCTGCAATGTCCTATGCTTAATCGTTGTTTCTAACTTATCCTCTAAATATCTTAAAAAAATCTTTCTTCCTTCATCATTTAAATAGCTTAAATTCAAATCTTGATTAAAATGAGAAAGATTTATCGTTCCATATTCTAAAAGATTAAAAATAACCGTATCCACTATTAACGGTTTAAAGATTTCTGATATATCTAAGCTTAAAGAGAATCTTCTTTCTGATGGTTCGTGTAGGTAGCTAATGGTTGGCTCTAAGTGTGTTTTATAAATCTCTGATAATATAACACTGTACAATACAGAGTTGCCAAAAGAAATCAAAGCGTTGATAGGATTGGTTGGTGGGTTATACTCTCTTTTATCTATCTTAAAGTCTTGATTTTTAATGATATTATTAAATGATTGGTAATAAATATTTCTAATATTTCCTTCAACTGCCATGACTTCTTCTATTGAGTTTGCATCAGATAAATTCTTTAAAAGCTTGTTGATTTTTTCTATCTCTTCATCTGCTTGATTGTTTTTTAGATTTCTAAGAATATGATAAACTCCTCCTTCTATAAAACTTTTTGCTAAATAAAGGCGCTTATTGTAATCTGTATAGTGGCTTACTTGACTTACAAGCAAAATTCCTGAGACATTTTTCTTTCTTGGCAAAAATGACCCTGAATAGTAGCCGTAATAGTTAAATATGTGAACAGGAATATCATTCTGTGCCAAATAGTTTAAAACTTTTGTGTTTAAATCTACCTCTCCAAAGATATAAATACTGTCTATATCGTTTATTGGAATTATCTTTCTTTCATTTTCGTTGATTTCAAAAAATATTGTATTTTCTTTTCTTTTTAGCCTTCCGCTGTTGTTTATATAATACCTTCTTGACATATAAAAACCTCTCATGCAAAGCAAAATTCAAAGTACGAACATTTTTTACAGTAAGGAAGTTTTTCTAATTTTGGTGGCTTAGATTGATTGACGATTTTTTCTATACCTTTTAAAGCTTCTAAAAGCTCCTGCTCCAACTGTTTTGTTAGATAAACTTCTTTTTTCTTTTTCTGCTTTGGATAGTTTATAAGTCCAACTTTTTCAATTCCAAGCTGTTTTAAAACGTACAGATAGTATACAACCTGCATCATATCTGCTTTTTCCATTTTATCAGAAGATTTAACCTCTCTTATGTAATCATCATCAACTATATCAATGGAGATTAAATCCTGGATTAAAATATCCCTCTCTTTTTCTGATTTATAATAATTTTCATGAAGTATTTGACCGAGAATGATTTTATCATTGTTTTTCTCAAAGCTAAGATTTTTAGAAAAAAGCCATAACTTTCTTTTGCAGATGTAGTAGTAATTTACTTTTAAGCCTGTGATTCTTATCTCTTTTAGAGTCTCTAAATCCAATTATAGAATTTCTCCAATCTCTCTGTAGTCTTTATCTATCAAATTAAAGCCAAGCTCATCATTGTATGGAATGTCTGATAAGAAAATTTCTTTGTCAAGTGGAATTATATTTTTTACTCTATAAAACTGTGCTGATACTGTAAAATCGTTTAACTCTTGCAAAGCTTTTATTCTTTCTATTTTATCTTTTTGTCTAATTTTTTCTAAAAGAGCGTTTATTTCTTCTTGATTTTCATCAAAAATCACTTTTGGAATGACCGATAAATTCATAATATCTCTAAATATATCTTGTGCTTCTGACTTGCTGTCTGCCATAAAGCCAAGTTCTAAAAGTCTCATATTTTTATCAAATTTTTTATAAAAGTTTGTGTTTCTAATTTTATCTATGCCAAAAACATTGCTGACAATCTCTTGTTTTATATCTTCTGTAAGGATTTTTTCATCGTATTTTTCAAGTTCTTTGAGAGTATCCTCTACAATCTCTTTGTCATAAACTTTACCTTTACCTGATGGCTCTTTTGTGCAGATGATTATGTTTGGTTGGTTGTCTGGAGTGATAGTTCTTCCTATTTTTCTGTAAACTCTTCCCATTCTCTGTATAAGGCTGTCGGCTGTAGAAAGTTCGGTAATCAGTAAATCATAATCAATGTCTAAGGATGCTTCTACTATTTGAGTAGAAATCCAAATTACCGGCTCGGTTGTGTTTTGTATCTGCATTTCTTTTTCTCTTTTTTTGCTTTGAATGTATAATGAGTGTAAAAGATTAAATTGTATCGGCTGATTTAAATCTTTTAAAGCATTGTAAACTTCCTGTGCTTTTCTTACAGTATTTGTAAGTATTAATACTTTCTTGCCTTTTTGGTATTCTTTTATGGCAAAATCCACCATCTCGTCAACTGTTTTGTCTACAAGCTTGATTTTATGTTTTTTCTCTGGATTAAATACCGGCTCTAATATTTCTGCTTTATCTTTTAGATACTCTTTTATGAACGGATGCATCGTTGCTGTCATTAAGCAAAATTTTCCGCTAAGATTGGATATTTCTTCAAGTCCTTTAATGATTACTGCCAAAGTGTCGGGAGAGTAGCCTTGTGGTTCATCTACGATTACTTTTGAGTAGGTTAGAGTTGCGTATATTTTTTCAAAGCCTGGATATTTTAATGTTGCTAAGAATATTTGGTCTGCCGTTGAGACTGTGATTGGCATGGATAACTGTCTTACTGATTGGACTTGATTTATCAAAACTTCTATTCCGTTGTCTTCTAAGTTTTCAGCTTGATTAAGATAAAAATCCATTGTATTGGCATGGAGAATTCCTACGTTATCTTTTCCAAAAATGTTTGATATTCTTTCATACATTGAGTTTACAGAGACACGAACAGGTAGAGTGTAGAAAGCCTTATCTCCTGCTACCCAATTTAGAGCAAACTCAGTTTTTCCCATACCTGTCGATGCTGTTAAAATAACAGACTTGTCTTTATAATCTAAAGCTTTTTTCTGAAAATCTCTTAATTTATTAATGCCCTTTTTTGAAAGTCCTTTGATAAATACACTTTGATAATCTTCTATTAAACCTTTTTCTACTTCTACATCTGCACTTGCTGCATGGTCTAATCTGTGAAGTAAGCCTTTTATAAGGATTGTTTTTTTATCTTTTAGAAGATTTTCATTTCTTAAAATCTGCTTTTTAAATCCTAATGCAGAACGTAATCCGTCAATCAGTTTTGATTTATCAATGTTTAGCTGGGTAATTTCGTAGATTTTTAGTTTTTCTAATATCCAATCTTTTAGGTCGTTTTCTACTCTAACGACAAAATCTTCTAAAATCGGCTTTGATTTGTCAACATCTGCATCGTACCTGTCATGGTGGTATGCTACAGCATACTGGATTTTTCTGAATAAGTCTGGATTGTCTTTGAAATACCTTCTAAGAAAGTAAAAAATTACTGCAGATAGAAGATTGTGCGGTATTTCTTGCTTTGGTTGTGGTTTTTGTTTTGTTATTTTTGCTTGGAATTCTTTTGATGCTTTCCCAATATCATGAAATAAGCAAGCTAAGTAAACGGCCTTTTCTGTTTCTTCGTCTAATTGAATGTATTTTTTTAAAATCTCAAAATTCTCTAAAAGCTTTTCTGTGTGTTCTTGTAGTGTTTGTTTGATATTTCCTGATAATTTGGCTATATACTGATTCATGTTAATCTCCGATTAAATCAACAACTTTATCCTCTTCTTTATCATATAGAATGCTTCCAAATTCTAAATTTTTATTATCAACATACACAACGTCCTTTTTCTTAAAAAATCTCATGCCGTTTTTACTTTCATAGTAAAAATTCATTCTGTAGTTTATTCCATTTACTTCAAGCTCTTTTGCTTTTTCTTTTGAAAAATAAATTCCATTTTTTATGTAATAGCTGTCTTCAAACAAATCCCTTTCTGTAAGCTCTACCATATCTACTGAGTCAACTCTTACAAGGTCTTCTTTTCTTCCGAGTGATGGATACTCAAGATTTAAAAGATTTTCTCTAAACTTTTCTAAATGCTCTAATTTAGACTCTATATAGATTGTAAGCTCAACTGCGTAAAGATTAGATACGTATATTGGAGATTTTAAAAGTGGCTTGTTAAAACCTTCTATATAAACTCCTTTGTTTTCTGAATCTTTTCTACCAAACTTATACATGCTTTGCATGTCAAGAACAACAGATTTAAACTTTCCTTGAATGCCGTATCTTGCCGGTATATACTCTTTTGCCTCTACTACATTATGAAAAAATCCTTTAACGGTTGACAGCGGCGGGAGAGGGTAGGTCTCCCAAAATCCATAAGTCATAGGCTTTCTATAGCATGCAAACTCTTGATATAGTTTTACTCTTAAAACCCTCATAATTCAACTCCTATAAACAACGTTTCACGTTTCACGTCTCACGTCTCACGTTATAGTGCTGATTTACCTTAGATTTTAATTCTTCAAAGAAATCGCTAATAGTTTTTCCGTTTAGATTTTGTATAATGTGGTCTTCATTTGCCCAAAAGCCCTCTACAAGCCCGCAAGAAGTATAATCTTTTACAGAATTACCATTTAGCTTTAAGCCAAGAACAGATTCTATTTCTTTTGTGTTTAAGCTGTACTTTCTTTGATTTCTATCGTAGTTTACTTTTATCCTTCCAAGGAAGAACGGATTTTTAACAGGATAAAGTCCACCAATTACAAACAATGGACTTAAATTTTCTGTTCTTCCTTTAATCTCTCTATCTAAGATTTTTAAAGCATCAAGAACCATATTTACTCTTCTTGCTTTTTCAGTGCCATCTAACTCTAAGCCGTCGTTTGGGTCTACTCCTACTCTGTCTAAGTCTATTGCTACTGTATAGGTATACAAAGAACTGTGAACTTCAAACTGAAATGGATTAGGGTCTGTTTTTGCTCTTTTTGCAAAGTCATGATTAGCTCCAAACTCTACATCAAAAGCCATTGGAGATAATGATATAGCAGGAGAAAATCTAACAACCGCTGACCTTGTCAAAGAACCCTTACCTTTATCAGTTTTCATGTAACCAAATAGGTCAACTTCTACATAATCTTTTATGTTTGCGGTTGGTTTAAACTGGATTGTTCCTTTTTCATCTGATAACGGAACTTCTTTATCAGCATCTACGTTGTAAAGCTCTCTTAATTTTCTGAAAACTTCGTACCTTAAAGCCTGTCTTGACATGTAGGTGTATACTTCGCCATCTCTTGTAAGTTTTTTTAGCTCTGAAATGTTCCCGACAGTTTCACCATAGTTTAAGCTTGAAGCTTCAAAGATTACTGTTAAAGTTAAACCTTTCATTGGTTATCCTCCTGTAATTTATTTTCTTTTCCAAGTAGTCCATTTAAAAAGCTGTATCCAAGGAGATAAAAGTTATCTTTATCCTGCAGTGCTTTTATTAAAAGTCCCGGAACTTCTAAATCATATGCCATGTGAACTCTCATCATCACATCCATAAACTGGTTTACATCTCCAATCTTTAAAGCATTTAAAAGCTTATATGCTATAGATTGGATTTTGTTTTCTGCATCCCTTTCTTTTAGCCTTTCAAGAAGATTTTTCCCTTGCATGTACATAGCCCATAAACTTTTTTCTTCTAAGCCCATCTCTTTACCTCCAACTTTTTGTTTATAAAGAAGATACATAATTATTAACCTTTGTAAATTATAATTACTGACATAAGCTTTATCTTGTGTGGCACTTTTAAAGATTTTATATAAAAGCCCATAGTTTAAATCTTTCTTCAAAATCAAGTTTAAAAACTCGGTTAGAATATAAACTCTTGTTTTATCTGGTAATATAAAAAATGATTTCGACAATGACTTAAGATTTTCATGGTTTTCTTCTATGAATTCAGCAGTTTTATAATCGATGTTAAAGCTAAAAACTTTTGGAAGTGTTTCTTTAAATTCTGTTTCTAAGAAGTTTATATTTGACAAGGTGTATTTAGCTTGCGATTTTTTTATTCTTAATAAGTACTCGGTAAAGAAGTCTATAAAAGGATTTTCAGGAGATTTTTCTAACTCTTCTTTAAACAAGTTGTTTGCAAGCATTAAAGATTCTACAGAATCGTCTAAATTTACAAAGTAATACTTTCCATTTAATTCTGTAAGTCCTGCAAAATAGCAAAAGTAAACGATCTCACAGATATCACAGGATGGTAGTTTTGTATTAAAATTCCAAGCAAAGTTAACCGCATCTTTATTTAGTCCAAATACTGGTGAAAATCCTGTATCATAATTTGTGTCTTTTTTTGCCGGTCTTTCTCCACAGATTACGCAAGTGAATTTTTTATCTTTTTGATTGCTATCTGTTTTTAAAGGCTCTTCAAAGTCTTCATAAAATTTCTTTTTTCTGTCTTTTGTTATAGTTTTATTTAAAAAGCTTTTTTGACCGTTAAAACTCCTTAAAAATATCTGAACGTCGCTTTCTAAAAACTCTTCTTTGTCCTGCTCCAAAATTCTTATCGCTTTTTCAATCAGATCTTTAAGCTCTTGAGAGTTTTCAGCTTTTATATCTCCAAGTTTATTTTTTAAAAGTGTAAAACCGTTGACTTCTTCTTTAAAGTCTTTATAGACATCTTTAAATGTTCCATCGTTTAGATTTTCAAGCAATTCTTTAAATCTGTTTAATTTTCTGTCATACCTGCCATAGAGATTAAAAGCATAATCAAAAAATCTATCAGTAAAGCCATCAAAAATTTTTCTGTCAATCTCTATATAGTTATCTTCAATTTTTAGAAGATTTTCGTCTTTTGAAATTAATTTTGTATCTTTTACATCCCAAAGATGGTTGTTAATTCTTAAAAATCCTACTATACCTGCATTATAAAGCCAATCGCCAAGATATATCTTTTCCATCTTTAACCTCCAAAAACTTCAACCATACCGAATCCCTGTCCTGTTCTATTTCCAAGCCCAATTTGATAAATTGTCTGTAAATCCTCAGGATGACCTTTTAATTTAAAAATTCCACTGTTTCCTGTGATATACATGATTGGCTTTCCTGTTTTTTCTCTAAAACCTCTTAATGTGTGCTTAATCACTTCCTTTTTCATATTTATAGGATAAAATTCAAGTGGCTGTTTTAAGCCTCTGTTGTCAAGCTTTCTAAAAATTCTTTCCATTACGTTGTTTAGTTCTGTCTGAAAGTTTTCATCGCTAAAAACCACAGGTCTATCATCTTTTGTTTCAACAATAAACGGTGCATTAGTCTTAAATGTAACCTCGTCATTGAAAATAATTTTTTCTCTTAGTATTACAGGCTTTCCAACTTGCCAATAGATGTTATCAAACTTATTAAAGTCAAAAATTTTTATCTTTTTCATACCATTAAAAAGATTTATTAAAAACTGATAATCGTTTGATGAAATATACAAAAATACAGGTCTATCTTGGTAAAAGACTTTGTCCTTGATTTTAAACTTTTCATCAAGGGAAATTTCTTCTTCTTTTGGA
The DNA here is from genome assembly GCF_028276765.1 of Sulfurihydrogenibium sp. Lineage (NCBI taxonomy): Bacteria > Pseudomonadati > Aquificota > Aquificia > Aquificales > Hydrogenothermaceae > Sulfurihydrogenibium > Sulfurihydrogenibium sp. The sequence goes on along the minus strand of NZ_JAPYVU010000036.1, from coordinate 11,388 downwards.
TTAGTTCTATCAAAAGCAAGATTGAATGTATAAGCCTTTGGCATTCTTACGTTATACATACTTTCTTTATAGTCTTTGTCTGCTTGTGCCAAAGCTTCTTTTATGAAAGCTAAAACCCTCTGCCTAAAAATAATTGGAACTTTTTCTGTAGTGATAGGAATTTTTACTCTCATCAATTTCTAACTCCTTTTTATTTTTCTATTTATTATAAACCCGTTATCTAAAGATTTCTGACAAAAACGCTACATAAAACTCATTAGAAAGAAAATGTAAAACTATAGTTAAAAGCCATAAAATAACCATGGGGAAAAATGTTAAATATAACCGGCTTTTATCAGGAGAAGTGGAAGTAAAGGAAAGTTATTTTGCAGGAAAAAGAAAAGCAGCAAAGAGAGAAAAGGAAGTAAATCATAAAGTTTACAAATGATAAGCGTAGAAAAAAACTATTTTTATCTACTATCTAAAGGTTTGAATTTTAGGTATAGCTTTAGAATGATGGACAGGGTTGAGATATCTAATCAACCTCAACCCCCCATTTTTGTGAAACTAACATTACTCTTTGTTTAGTGTTTCCTTCAAAGATTTAGCTGCTGTAAATACGACCACTTTTCTTGCTGGAATTGTAATTTCTTTTCCAGTTCTTGGATTTCTTCCTTTTCTCGCTCTTCTTTCTTTTACATTAAAAACGCCAAGACCTGGAACAGCTACTCTTTCACCTTTGGAGAGAGCCTCGGCTACTGCCTCAATAGTAGCATTAACAGCTCTTTCGGCAGCTGCTTTTGTAATTCCAGCTTTTTCAGCCGTTTTTGAGATTAATTCAGTTTTTGTCATATCTGTCCCTCCTTATGAAGTATTTACATATGTAATAATACATAAACAATTATATTTATGTCAATAACTTCCGAGACTGTTCTAAAAATCAAGATTATCATTCTGATCAAAGCGAATCATCTCATGTTTCTCTTTTCAAGTCAAAAAATCAAAAAAGAGATCCTTTGGCCTTAGTGACAAGGAAAGGCAAATTTACAAAAATTTTGGAACACCCTAATAACTTCTTAACTTTAAATTATTTTCTATTCTTGGCAAGATGATAGACCCATCTATGCCATCCAAAATAAAACTTTCCCCTTTTTCATGCATTAAACCAGTTAACAAGCAAGCTATTGCATCAAGTTCATCTTGGATAAATTTTTTATCTTCAAGTTCGAATCCTAAGTTTTTGTAAAATTTTATGATTTCTTCTTTATTTTTACGACTTAATTTCATAATATCATAAAATCCGCCAGGAAAAACTTCAAAAACTTTTTTGTTTTGTTCTTTGAGTATTATTTTTAGCTTTATTGCTCTTTCTGTTAGTTTTCTCATAGGTCCGAGCGTAAGTGGAAAAAATTTTATTTTAAGTTTTCTAAGCTTTATATCACATTCTCTAAAATGAATACCATTGTTTACTTCCAATGAATCTCTTCCTTTCGGTAGTGAAAGGGGAGCATCTATAAAAATTTTAGAAAAGTTTTTAGCTATTTTTAGAATTTCTTCATCTTTGTATACAACTTTAGTTAATATTCTGTTATCTTTAAAATAAGCTATACCTGTCGGTCTTTTTTCAGACCCTGCTAAATCAATGCCGAGTATACTCATGACTCCCTCTAACTTCATAATAGTTTATTATATATCTTGGGCGAGAAATTCAACAAAAACATGGGATTCTTCGTCGGCTACAGAATGACATCCAAGGTTATTCTTCCTTTAATGCTTATCATTCAATCTTTCTCTCTCATCCTAAGGCCGTAAGGCCGAAGGATCTCATTTTTAAATTTTATAAAAACCGCTAATTTCTCACCCCATCTTATCCTGTTATATAATATTTACAATGGAGTTTAAAGATATCTTAAAAGAAAAAGCAAGCTATATAAATAAGCAATTAGATAGATTTGCTCCCAGATGCATTCCTGAAGAATTATCTAATGCAATGAGATATTCTTTAGAAGCAGGCGGAAAAAGAATCAGACCTATCTTAGTTATTGAATCTGCAAAGGCTATCAAAGAAGATGTAAATGTTGAAGATTTTATAGATATATCTATTTCGACAGAATTTATTCATACCTACTCTTTAATCCATGATGATTTACCTGCTATGGATGATGATGATTTAAGAAGAGGGAAGCCAACCTGTCATAAAGTATTTGGTGAGGCTATCGCAATTCTTGCAGGTGATGGACTTTTAACATATGCTTTTGAAGTTATTTCAAACAATAAAAAATTATCAGCTGAAAAAATTGTAAAAGTAATTAATATTTTGTCTCATAATGTAGGAATTTATGGCATGGTAGGGGGTCAAGCAGCTGATATATTGCCAAATTTTAAAGATGTTGAATTTATTCATCTAAATAAAACTGCAAAATTTTTATCTGCATGCTGTCAAATTGGTGGTGTGTTAGCTGATGCTACAGAAGAAGAGATGTTAAAATTAAAAAATTATGGAATAAATATTGGTCTTGCTTTTCAGATATGGGATGATATTTTAGATGAAATCGGAGATGAAGAAAAGGCAGGAAAAAGATTACACAAAGATAAAGATAAAAATAAAATTACCTACCCATCTTTGTATGGATTAGAAAAGTCAATACAGATTGCAAAAGATTATGTTGAAAAGGCAAAAAATGATATAAAAGACTTGAAAAACCCTGAATTTTTGATTAAATTAGCTGATTATATTATTAGCAGAGAGGTTTAGATGAAATACGGAGAAAAAGAAATACTTGAAGCAAAATTAGAACCATGGCCTAATCCATATCCAGAAAGAAATTATATTATTGATATAACTTTTCCTGAATTTTCTTGCCTTTGTCCAAGGTCAGGATATCCAGACTATGCAACAATAAAAATAACATACATTCCAGACCAATATATTGTAGAACTAAAATCTTTAAAGCTTTATTTAAACAAATACAGAAATCAGTATATATCTCACGAAGAGGCTACCAATAAAATTTATGAAGATTTGTATAATCTTTTAAAACCAAGAAAACTTGAAGTTATTGGAGATTGGAATCCAAGAGGAAACGTAAAAACAATAATAAAAGTAAGCAGTGAAGATAATAAGTAGTAAGATTGATTGTTAGAAAGGATTTTCTATTTTTTCTAAATACTATGAGACTATTCCAAAAAATCCGCACTGTCATTCTGCAGCGGGCGAAGATCCTCTTCTTTTCTTTTTTTGCTTTCTGATTGTCATTCTAAAGTCGTGAAAAAGAATCTCTGTCTTTACCCTCTACAGTGTCTTTCTGAATGAAATGAAAGTCTTCATATTTTCTTTTTGCTAAAACTAAAATCCAAATCCAAAGTTAAATCCAAAATCTTCTTGCTTTTTGATTATGCCTTTTTGCTTTCCGTAGAATTCCAATTGGAATATGTCTCCTTCTACTGGAATTTGTTTTGGACATGAAAAAGTGCAGTATTTACAATGTATGCATGATGTTATATTATTTTCAGCGGCTATTTGTATTCTTTCATCATTTAACGCATCGTTTTTATCTTTCCAAAATCTAAAAATTTTAACAAAGTTTATAGGACCGCCAAAATCTTTATCATTTGCAAAAGCCGGACAAACACTATAACAAATTCCGCACAAAATACAGTCTGTTTCTCTATCATATATCGCCAAATCTTCAGGATAAATCTTTTCAAGAGGTTCTTTTGGAATAAGCCATGCCTTGGCTTTCTTCAATTTATTTAAAAATTCATCATGGTCCACAACCAAGTCTTTTATAACAGGCATGTTGGATAAAGGCTCTATAACTATTTCATCATTTACGGCTAAATCCTTTACTTTTGTTTTGCATGCCAAAACTGTTTGATTATTAACTTTTAACCCGCAGGTTCCGCAAATGGAAGTTCTACACTGGGCTCTGTATGATAAACTCGGGTCCTGATAATTTTTAATTTGCTCCAAAACTTCCAAAATAGTAGTTCTATCTTTAATGTTATTTATCTCATAAGTCTGATAAATGCCATTTCTGTTTATCTTAATAATCATATAAAGACCTCTTTAACTATTTTTTGTTTTAAATCTAACAAAGTTTTAAATCATTTTCTATGATAAAAGTGAGGAAGTGAAATAAGAAAAATTCTATGAGGTTGCTTCAAAAATCAACGTCGTCATTCTACAGCGGCGAAGAATCTCCTCTTTTTACTCTTTCACTTTCTTAAAAAAGGAGATCCTTCGGCCTCAGGGTGACAGTTTAAATTTTTGGAACAGTCTCTCATGTACTACGAAGATTACGAATTGGAAGATATTCATGAGTTTAATAAAAAGATGCTGCAATATATGCTATGGTATAACACAGAAAGACCTCATCATAGTTTAAACAAAAAATCACCTTTACAATACTTTTGTGATATTATGAATTCAAACAAATCGGAACTTTCCCAAACCGGTATGACTTATAAAACTCCGCCCAGAGTAAGTTTTTTGATTCTTACCGTTGGCTGTGCATCGCTAACCGGTGCTCTTTGTCCATCTTTGCCGCATGTACCAATAGCCCACCCTAAGTCATAACCTACCGCGTCTATATCCATCAATGCCTGTGGTCCATTGCCTATCAATGTTGCTCCTTTGATTGGATATGTTATCTCACCGTTTTCAATTCTGTATCCTTCCATGATTTCAAAGACAAAATCTCCATTAACCGTGTTTACCTGACCACCACCCATTTTTACAACATAAATTCCGTCTTTTGTATCTTTGATAATATCAGATGGATTATCTTTTCCTGCATCTATATAAGTATTTGTCATTCTTACAATTGGGATATTTTTATATCCATCTCTTCTACCGTTTCCTGTTGACTGTTTTCCTTCTTTCATTGCTGTAAGTCTATCGTACATATAACCTTTTAAAATACCGTTTTCAATTAAGACTTTTCTTTGTGCTGGCACTCCCTCGTCATCAAAATGAAAACTTCCATTTTTTCCTGATAATGTTCCATCATCTATCACGCTAACCAATTCTGAAGCTACTTTTTCGCCTATTTTACCTCTGTAAACTGACAAGCCTTGATTTACTAAATCTGCTTCAAGTCCGTGTCCCACTGCTTCGTGAATCATAGTTCCGCCTGCTTCCGATGAAATCACAACTGTAAAGCTCCCTGCCGGTGCGGGCTTTGCCTTTAATCCAAGAACTGCTCTTTCTGCAGCCTTTGTAGCTACATAATCTATAACATTTACAAAATCTTCATTAAATAGCTCGTATCCAATACTACCGCCTATAGATTCATATCCTCTGTATAAAGATTCTCCATCAGAAGCTATTGCTTCTACAAAAAATACAACTCTTATTTGAGTATCTTCAATAATTTCTCCATCTGTGTTTATTATTAAGATTTCTTTTTTGACATCTCTTAAAGTAACAGAAACCTGCTTTATTCTTTCATCATAAGCTCTTGCTATTTCGTTTGCTCTTTCAAGGATATCTTTTTTCTTTTTTAATTCAAACTCATCCGGGTCTATCAAAACATTTGTGTATGCCTTATAGTGTGCTTTTCCAACGGCTATTCTTCCCTCTCCTTCTGCCTTTGCTAAGGATTTAGCAATTTCCATCATGTTTTGAAAAGTAATCTCTGATGTATAGCCATAGTAGGTTTTAAAGTTTTTTATCAGTCTTATTCCAACACCTGCATCTATTCCTTTTGATATTCTTTCTATTTTATTGTCTTCAAGATTTAACGTTAAGCTTTTTAAATTTTCAAAATAAATCTCTCCAAACTCTCCACCATCTGCCATTAAAGCCGTTAATATGTACGGTGCCTTTGACCTAACTAATTCTTTATACATGCTTCACTCCTTTTATAGTCCTAAAATAAATGCCACTTCCTCTGGCGTTTTACCTTCTAATAAATATTGTAAAGCATTTAATCCTTTCACATCTAAAGAAATATATAACGCGTCAATACCATTTTTAAACGGAACAACAAGAACCGGAACTCTCCATGTTTGGATAAATCTCTGCCAATCTGATGAAAAGCCTGACAAAAGCAGTTTTGCTTCTGTGGTCTTCCCTAAAAGATAATTTACTAAAGCTAACATATATTTGCCTTCTGGAACTTTACTTGCAGATTTTGCCAACTCTCTTCTTGCATCTTTGAGATTTCCATCAATATAATAATTAAATCCTTGTACAAACGCTTTTTCTTCCTCTGGCATATCTAAATAAAACTCAAAAGGTATTTCCATGTATGTTTCAATGTTATCAAACTCTATTTTCTGATTTACCTGTGTAGGGAATTTTGAAGGATGTCCTTTAAAAATTAAGATAGATTTTTCCATTTTTCACCTCTTTATGTAAGTTTTTTATTATTTTAGCTTAATTAGGCAGATAAACAAGATGATAAAGATTATATGAAGAATGTTTTAAGATTCTCGTAAGCTTATCTTTCCGTCATTCTCTAAGCGTAAGAAAAGAATTCCATACTTTTATTGGATTTCTCAGTCGGCGTATTTATCTATTTATATCCTTAGAATTTACTTTTTCCAATTTTAATTTATTAAAAATTTCTCTATATTTGTTAAAAACTTCATTATAATTTTTACTTTCTATAACTTTAACAGAGCCATGTTTATAAATTACTCTGAACTTTTTTCTATCTGTAGCTACCAAATTACCATTAATGTCATACAACTCGTAATATTCACAAGCAGAACAATTTCCTAAATTGGAATAGTATAACTCAATAAACCATTTATTATCTTTACTCTTATAACATGTTATTTCAGAAATTGAATGATCCAATTTTAGCAAAGTTGAAGATGAAACTATTTTCTTGCTTCTGATAATAATATATTGACTATCTGATAAGCAAGGTAAATAAGGTTCTTCTTTATAAATACAGTGTGTAATTACCTTAACATCAACTCCTCCACAGCTAAAATCTGTTTGAACTGTGTAGCCTTGTCTGTTATCCTTACTCCAACTTTGACTCTGCAAAACAATTAATATAAAAATTGGTATTACCCAAAACTTTCTAAACTTTTTCAATCGATATGCTATTTCAAACCAATCACTCATTATTTAACCTCCTTCTTATTTAGTTTAAAATGTTCTTTTCTATCTAACTGCCATTCTTTTACATAAAAATTATATGCTTCTAACATTTTCACTCTTCTAGAGACTATGTCTAATTTTCTCCCATTATCATTACTGGAATCATAGTACCAATTCCTAAGTAAAGATTATCTAAAAACTTAAACTCGGCATCTCTAAATTTAACCCATTGTAGTTGACTTTGTTTTAAAAGTTCCCTTTCTTCTGGAGAAAGTTTCTTCATTAACTCCTTATAAATTCTATTTAGTTCTTTATCCCACTTATCTAAAGCTTGAGATGAACAGCTTAACATCCCTGCTGTAGTGTAATTTTCTATTTCCATACATTTTTCTAACCATATATCTATCGGATGCTTTTTTTCTTTTTCCTCCCCAAATCCTACGGCGGGTAAAATAAGCAATAGAAAAGCTACTAAAAGTCTAGAAATTTTAAGCCTTCTCATATGCATCCTTTGACCTTAACATAAGCACTTTTTTATTTATAAGTTATTATACTTTATTGATGAATTTTATAAATATCTCACAACTTACCTTCAAATTTTCTCACCTAATCAAATTGTAAACCACAAAGCTAACAATCCAAGCAGATGTAAAGTTTATCAAAATAGATACAAACATCCATCTATAACTGTTTAATTCTTGTTTTATTGCAAAAACTGTTGCAAGACATGGAGTGTATAAAAGTAAGAAAACTAAAAAAGAGTAAGCTTGAGCAGGTGTAAAGCTTTCTTTTAATACAGAGCCAAGACCTTTAAACTCATCCTCTTCCTTTTCTGTTTTTACAAGCCCAAAAGTAGAAGCCAAATCTTTAAAAAGACTTACGTTAGCATCTATAAAGCCGCTAAAAATCTCATTTAACCCTTCTTGAAAGGATAAACTTTTCTTTTCTTCTTTCAACTGTTCTCCAACATAAATATTGCTCATTGTTGATAGTACTACTTCCTTAGCTACAAAACCAGAAAATAATGAAGCTGTCGCTTGCCAAGTTCCAAATCCAAGAGGCTCAAAAATTACTGATACTTTTTGAGAAATCTGAGCAAGTAAAGACTCATCTTTTTTGGCTCCAAAAGGAATGTTTGTTAAAAACCAAACTATGATTGAGGTTGCAAAAATAAACGTTCCAGCTTCCACAATGAAAGATTTGACACGTACCCAAGCATTGTTTAGAATGTATTTAAGCGTTGGCATTCTGTAAGGTGGTAGCTCTAAAATGAAAACTTCAGACTTTGTTTTAAAATAAAACTTATTAAGCAGTGTCGCTACAATTACAGCAACTAAAATACCAATCAGATAAAGAGAGAATATAACTAAACCTTTTTGATTTTCAAAGAAAACGCTTACAAAAAATGCAAAAACTGTTAATCTTGCTCCGCAAGACATAAAAGGAATCATTAAGGTTGTAAGGATTTTTTCTTTTTGGCTTTCAATTGTCCTTGTTGCATAAACAGCAGGAACGTTACAACCAAAACCAAGAAGCAGTGGAATAAAAGATTTTCCGCTCAATCCAAAGCTACTCATAAACCTATCCATCAAAAACGCTGCACGGGATATATATCCACTTCCTTCTAAAAAAGAAATGACTATATAAAGCACAAAAAGCACCGGAACAAAAGTAATAACAAATCCAACTCCACCTATTACAGCATCTGCCACGAAAGATTTAATAAACTCCGACGCATTAAAAGACTCTAAAATCTGTAAAGCCCAGACACCAACTACTTCCAAAACTTTATTTAGAAAATCAACGTAAGGGGAAGAAAATTTAAATGTAATCTCAAAAGAAAGCCAAACCAAAAATAAAAATATTGGAATGCCAAAGTATTTATGCAAAAAGATATTATCTAAAAATAACGAACCTTCTACTGTATTAACCGGCTCTTTTTTTACAGCTTGCTCATAAATGCTTAGTACTATCCCGTATCTTTCTTCAATAATCAAAGTCTTAACGTCTTTTCCATAGATACTTTTAATTTCTTCTCTTAATTTTTCTAATTCTTGTATAAGTGCATCGGAAAGATTATCTTTTAGACTTCCTTCTAAAAGAGAGACTGCTAAATAGCGTTTAGGATACAAGTTCAAAAGAACAGGTTGATAAATCTCTACAAGTTTTAAAACTTCTTTTAAATATTTCTCAAATTCTACCTCAAAATGCTCACATTGGATAAACTTTTTATTTTCATATACTTGTATGATATTCTCTAAAATCTCATCAATTCCAAGTCTTTTTTTAGCTGATGCAGAAATTACAGGACTGCATAAAAGATTTTCAAGCTTTTTAAAATCAACAGATATTCCTTTTTCTATCGCCTCGTCCCATATATTTAATACTACTACGATTGGAATTTCAAACTCTAATAACTGAGTTGTTAGGTATAGATTTCTTTTTAGATTTGTAGAGTCTAATATATTTAGAATCACATCCGGTTTTTCATTTAATAGATAATCAACTGTTATTTTTTCTTCTGCTGTTTGATTTCTTAGGCTGTAGATACCAGGTAAGTCAACAAACCTGATGATATAATCTTTAAATGTTATAGTCGCTTCCTTTTTTTCTATTGTAACACCCGTCCAATTTCCAACTTTTAAATCAGTGCCGGCAATTTCATTAAGTAGAGCTGTTTTCCCTACGTTTGGATTTCCTACTAAGGCAACTTTTATTTCTTTTAACATTTTTCTTCCACCAAGATTTTATAAGCTTCTGTTCTTCGTAGTGCAAGACAATAATCATGAAGTTTTATTTTTATAGGTCCACCAAAAGGTGCTACTTGTATAAGTTCTAATTCTGTTCCGGGCAGTATGCCAAGCTCAAAAAGTTTTAGCTTCAAAGCCTCATCCATATCAACATCTTTCACAACGGCCTTGCAACCTTCCTTTACGTCTAATAATCTTTTCATCTTCTTCCTTTAAATTAAGATTTAATCTCAATAATATTTATTATATGCTAAATCAAAAAAACCTGTATGTTAAACCACCATAGAAAGAGTAATCATTTTCTCCATTAAAGTTTTTACCTATTCCGATACCTATCTCTATTTTACCCTTAGAATATCCAACACCAACCAATCCGCCTTTTTCTGTCTGGCTACTGTAAGCAGAAAGATAAAAGCTTGTTATTACACTAAAATTATCGTTAATGTTATACTCCCCAGAAACAGACTGAAAAATCTCATTTTGTCCAACTATCCTATTTTTATGAACCATGAAAGATGAGTTTGCATAAAAAGTAAATTTATCAACTTCTAACTGAGAAATCAAAGTAATTCCATAGCTTAAATGACCTTCGCTAAAATCGCTATCTCTCTTTACAGGTATTCCAAGAAATGGCTTTATGGCAAACTTTAAATTTTCTCTCTCAAAAAATTTATACTTTACCTCAACAAAAGGGTCTGATATATCTGAGTAAGTGTTTTCATAATTTTTCAAGTACCCAAAAGGAATGTTTAAAGCTATATCCGTTTTATCGTTATATCCATGCGTAAAGTTAAAAATATAACTGCCTTCTCTATCTTCTGTGTTTTTTGTATAAAAAAAGTAATTCTCATTTTGAGAATTTCCTGTTCCAAGCGTTTCCGTATCATCCCATATAAGAGCTTTTTTACCAGCAAATGCAAAGCTTGGTAAAATCAATACTGATAGTGAATATATCAGATATTTTTTCATTTACGAAAACCTCCCCTTTGTATAGCTTCTGAAGTTTGCAATTGTTGTAGAGTCATTATTATTTTATAATAAGATTCAAACATCTCAATTTTCCTCTCTTTGGAATCTAAGGAAGCAATAACTTTTGAATAAACATTAGCTAACTCTTCTATTCTTTCAATTAATTCTTTTGAATGCATTTTAACTCCTCCTATTTTAAAGTTTATAATATTATAGCGATTGAGATTAAATCTCAATATGATTTAAATAATGTTAATTTCTCTGAGAGACTGTTCCAAAAATCAATATTGTCATTTTGAGCGAAGCGAAGAATCTCCTATTTTTCTTTTTAATCAAAAAATCGAAAGAGTAGATCCTTCGGCCTTCGGCCTCAGGAATATACGATGACGGATAAGGGTAAACTTGTAAAAATTTTGGAACACTATCAGATCTTTAATAACTTTTAATCAGGAGATCTTTCAGACTTACATCATCAAGATAATAATGAAAAATATTAATAATTGTAATACTTTGGGTGAGAAATTCAAATATAAATAAAACATCTAAAAAAACTCCTTGGTGGCAGTTAAAATTGTAATAGCAAAAATTCCACCAAGGAGGTAAAAATGCAAAACTCTAATCTTTATTTTA
>NZ_JAPYVU010000035.1 GCF_028276765.1 Sulfurihydrogenibium sp. | reverse complement strand
TCAACTTGCCGATTTCTTAAAAATTTGGTATAATGTTTTACACATTGACAATTGAATAAGGTCTTCGCGATATGATTGTTGAGTTAAAATTTAACGGGTTACATCTGAACCGTGTGGGTTATAAAGTTTATCTTTTCTATTGGTAGGAATACATCATAAGCGGTTACATCTGAACCGTGTGGGTTATAAAGATTTTAATATCACAATTTCTGATAGGGAACTTAATAGTTACATCTGAACCGTGTGGGTTATAAAGAAAAGTTTGCCGTTTCTATGCCAACGAATTTTTACTTGTTACATCTGAACCGTGTGGGTTATAAAGATTGGCAAGTTTAACAGCCAAAAAGGCCGGAAGAGAGTTACATCTGAACCGTGTGGGTTATAAAGTGAAAATTTCGAACAAATACCCAATTCTTTCCTCTTTGTTACATCTGAACCGTGTGGGTTAGAAAGTTAAACAAATGCGAAAAGGTGCGTTCCACGCCTTTGTTACATCTGAACCGTGTGGGTTATAAAGGATAATGAACCTGTAAAAATAAGAGGATTTAGGTTGTTACATCTGAACCGTGTGGGTTATAAAGTGTGAAATCATCGCTTGTTTAAAGCTTGCATCTAAAGTTACATCTGAACCGTGTGGGTTATAAAGGAAGTAAAGAAAGCACTTTTACTTCTGGCTGCATCTGAGTTACATCTGAACCGTGTGGGTTATAAAGGCTTCAAGTAGATTTAGATTTGAAACCGATTTAACAAGTTACATCTGAACCGTGTGGGTTATAAAGGAGTTTAAGCAGACAGACTCTGTATATTTCATTTTTGTTACATCTGAACCGTGTGGGTTATAAAGATAGTCTGTCATTGGGGCTTAATTTGATCTGAGTCCGTTACATCTGAACCGTGTGGGTTATAAAGAGGAATTTCCAGATAAGTATTCCAGAAGTAGTCCTCGTTACATCTGAACCGTGTGGGTTATAAAGATTTCGATGTCTTCTTCTTCAAGTTCTTCTGAAGCAGGTTACATCTGAACCGTGTGGGTTATAAAGTATTGATTCTTTTTCTCTATTGACAAATAACAGATTGTTACATCTGAACCGTGTGGGTTATAAAGATGCTTTTATATGCTGAGCATTTTCAGCAACTAAAATGTTACATCTGAACCGTGTGGGTTATAAAGTGTTTGCTGTTGTAATTTGGAAAGCTTTCGAGAGAAGTTACATCTGAACCGTGTGGGTTATAAAGAATCTCAACCCTACTTGATGCTCTAACTTCTTTTCTAGTTACATCTGAACCGTGTGGGTTATAAAGATTTCTCTATCCGATACAACCACATACTATCCCAGATTCCATCTGAACCGTGAGAGTTAGTTTGTTTTTAACTGACTTCCTTGTTCTTGATTTATATTAAATAATTAGGATGTTTTGAGATAGAAAATTAAAGATTTATACAAAAAATATAGACTTTGGTCCGAAGAGCTTCCTTATTTAAAAGAGATAAGTAGATGATAGTCAAACTTATTATGGTATAATATATCTTTTATAACAATAGGAGGTACAGAATGAACAGAAGACCTTTAATAGAGGAAGCGTTAAAAAAAGTAAAAAGCAGATACGAGTTAGTTCATGCAGCATCTAAACTTGCAATAGAATTATATGAAACAGGTCTTGAAACATACATCACTGAAGAAGGAATTCCACTTAAAAAAACCGTTATTGCAATTGATAAAATAGCTAAAGGAGAAGCTTCTATAATTAAAAAGCAAGACAAACAGTAAAATATTTCCCTTTTACTCTTTTTATGACTTTAAAGTTATTTAATTTTGATAGCTCTTCAACTATAAGTAAACCTAATCCACTTCCGCTTTCTATTTCGTTTTTAATATCGTTTTTGATTATTAAGTTTGATTTGTAAATCTTTATATATACTTTATTTTCTGAATATTTAAATGCATTTTCTAATATTATTTGAATAATAGCCTCTATGTCGGACCTATTCTTAAAACTTTTCAAAGGCTTTAATTTTAAAAAAACCTTTTTCTCAGAAGGTTTAAACTCTTCAAGAAGCTTTAAAACTAATTCGTCAACTCCAAATTTTTCTTCTTCTCTTCTTTCAAATTGAAGTTTTTTGAATGTATTTAAAAGAGTTTTTAAGTCTTCATTTAGAGAAGTTAAAGATTTTTCTAATCTATTGACAGCTTGATTATTACAGATTGATTTTATCAATTCTAAATTAATGTTAAGACTTGAAATCTTATTTCCAAGCTTATGACTGATGGATAAAATCATAAGTTGTAGAAATTGTTTATATCTCTCTTCTTTTTTTAAGTATATAGATGTTAGATAATAAATTGAAATTATAGAACCAAAAACTAAAAAAGTTTCCCAAAGTATTACCATCTTACTATATTCATTTTTGTAAGAATTAAGGTTATCTTGAAATATTGCAGGGAGCTGACTTTGCTGCTTTAAGATATCCTGGAGCTGCTGATATTTTTCTATTAAGTCATTAATATAGTAAAGATTAATAAAATTAATCATAGAAAGGCTTATTATAAAAACAAGAGATATGAGAATGAATACTTTCGTTTCAAGCTTCAATTTAATTTATATCCTCTTCCTTTAAATGTCTCAATGCTTCCTTCAGGAAGAATCTTCCTAAGTTCTTTTATGTAAGCTCTTATTACTTCATCTCCTACAGCCTTATCATGCCAAACGTAGTTTAAAATGTTTTCATTGCTTACAACTTTTCCTCTATTTTTTATAAGATAATACAGCAAAGTCCATGCTGTTTTGGTTAGTTTTACTTCTTTTCCATCTTTCAAAACAATTTGATTTTCTAAATCTATCTCAACATCTCCTATCTTTATCTTTTCCGGAAGGCGAACTCTTTTGCTTAAAGCTTTTATTCTTAGTAATAGTTCTTTTGGGTCAAAAGGTTTTACTATGTAATCATCAGCACCTAAGTTAAAACATGTCTCTTTATCCTTAATAGAGTTTTTGGCTGTCATTATTAAAATTGGAGTTTTTACATTTTTATCTCTAAGGTTTCTTAGTAGATCCTCACCTTTTGAATACCTGAGCATTAAATCAAGAACGATTACATCAAATTCTGAAAGGCTTAAAGCCTCTTCTAATTTTCTTTCATTATTTATCCATACACATTCTATACCGTTATTTTCAAGATATTCTTTAAGACTTTCTCCAAGTAGTAAATCATCCTCTATTATAAGTACTCTCATTTTTCTTTTCCAACGCTTTTATTAATTGTTCTTCTACCTCTGAAAGCCAATGTTCCCTTCTTATAACTTCATCGAAAGCTTCTTTATGTAATATTTCGTAATTATGAAAACTTCCCTTTAATTCTTCGTATCTATAAAAGAAATTTAGAGATGGAATAAATCTTTCAATCTGGTCAATCTCAAAGAAGTTAATGTCATTTTCTATTAAAAATTTTTTTATATTATCGCCTAAATAACCATTTGTTATTATCAAAAGTTTGTCGCATTTATATTTTTCTTTGCCTTGAAGTAAATCTTCTATATATTTTTCATTTAACTTTTTTATTTCCGTATAATCTAAAAAATCAACAGCTATGTATTCTGTTTTGTTGCCATCTTCATACTTTATAATTAAGTCAAGGTTATGGTCTTTATAATAAGGTAAGTCTATTGTAATAAAACCAAGCATTTGGAAAGCTGTGGTTAAATAATATTCAAATTCTGAGCCTTTCATGGTTTTTAGATACTTGATTTGAGATTCTGTCCATGGGTATTCTTGGTATTTGTTTTTTAAATTTTCTATTTCTCTTTTGACTTCTTCCATTTTATCTTTAAGTTCTTGAGACCTTTTTATAAAGTTTTCTTTCTCTTCTAAAAATTTCTCTTTATAGGATTTAAGTTTTGGAATTAATAATTTTTCTTCTTTTTGTTTTTCTTCTCTATACCTATAATAAGCATACAGCATCACTATTAAAGCGATTACAGATATAAGAATAAAATCAATTATTGAAATTTGCATTAAGGATTTCCTCAAGGGATGTTTTATAAACCTGATAAATTTCTGGAGTAAACAGGACAAAAGCCACCAAATCTAATTTATTTGGGTTTTGTTTTAAAAAATCTATCACCGCTTTGAGTGCTATTTTTGATGCCTCTTTAACATCACATCGGTATGCACCAGCGCTAATGGATGGGAAAGATATAGATTTTATATTTTTTTCTAAAGCTAATTTGAGACTATTTTGATAAGCATTTTTTAGGATTTGTTTTTGGAGCTTCGTCATAGGACCGTTACATATTGGACCTACTGTGTGAATAACATACTTGGCTTTTAAATTTCCACCTGTTGTTATTACCGCTTCTCCCGGAGGAAGACCATCCGGGTATAGGGTTTTTCTAATTTTAATACATTCTTGAAGTATTTGAGGACCACCTTTTGAATGGATGGCACCATCTACACCGGCGCCACCCATACAAGCAGAATTTGCTGCATTGACTATACTTTCTGTTTCACTTTCTGTTATATCACCTATTGTTAAAATAAGCTTCGTACTTCCAATTTTGACTTCCACATAATATATTTTATCATTTACTTAGTTAAAAAATCCTCAGGTTTTATGTTTTCAAGCATCTCTCTAAACTTTTCTAAATCTTCATCTTTTATACCAATTTCTTCTGTTTTTTCTAAGTCTAATTTTGGAGCTTCTGTTTGTCTTTCAAGGTCTTCGACTGTTTTTATTTCTTCATCTTTTTCTTGAGCCTTCAATTCCTCTAAACTTATTTTTTTGACAACCTGGTCATTTAGATAAATTGGGCTATTAAATCTTAAAGCTAAATTAATTGCATCGCTTGGTCTTGAATCTATGATTATCTCTCTATCTCCTTGCTGAATTACTATGTTTGCAATGTATGCATTATTTACCATATCAATAATTCTTACTTCCTTTACTTTTCCATCAAGAGCCTCTATGACGTTTTTAAATAAATCATAAGTCAAAGGTCTGGGTGGAATAAACCCACTTTGGTTTATGACTATACCTTCTGCCTCGGCTACTCCTATCCATATTGGATATACATCGTTTTGATTTTCCTCATTAGCTAAAAGTACTATTGGACTTCCTGTCAATGAATCTATCGCTATTGATTTTACGATAACTTTTACCATATCTATCACCTCTATTATAAAACTATCTGTCATTAATATACTAAAATTTTGAATTTTTGCAAGTGGAGATAGGACTGTTTGTAAAAACAAATTATCATCTTGCAGCCGGTAAAAAATTTTTGTTCTATAACTTGAGGATAACACGGAAAGGCAAGTTTACAAAAATTTTGTAAGCAATTTTACACGACCTAAATAACCTCTATCTATACAATCGTCTTACATAAATATACTCTTCAACTTCTGGCAATACTAAGTATTTAATAGATTCACCGGCTTTTACTCTATTTCTAATTTCTGTTGATGAAATTTCTAATTGTCTTGATTTAAAAAAATAAACTTTTGTTTCGCTTAAGTTTAAGTTATTATCTTCACATAATCTGTTATACGAAAATTTTACAAGTAAAAATTCCTTTATTTTTTCAAAATCTGTATTATCTCTACTTACAACAATAAAGTTTGTGTTTTCTAATAGGTTAATAGGTTCTTTCCATTTATCTAAAGTCAAAAAAGCATCAGAACCTACTATAAAAAATGGATTATAACCAAGTTTTTCTTTAAAGTATTTAATAGTGTCAATGGTATAAGATTTTTCTTTTTTGTTTATTTCAAAATCTGAGGTTTCAAAAAAAGGATTATTTCTTATGGATAAATCTAACATCCTGAGTCTGTCTTCTGGGCTTGAAAAATGATATTCTTTTAATGGAGAATGATATGCTGGAATGAAAATAATTTTAGAAAAATTGTAATATTCCCTTATATCTTCAGCAATACGAAGATGACCCAGGTGAACTGGGTCAAAACTTCCGCCAAATAGCGCGATCATCTTAAAGGTAATGTTAGATATATTCTATTATCTCCTTTTTGTACATAAAGAAGAACGTTATCTTTTCCTTCTTTTTTAGCTTTTGATATTAAAGACCAAAATTCAGAAGCAGATTTTACAGGAATATTATTCACAGAAAGGATTATATCTCCGGCTTGTAAACCTGCCTCTTCCGCAGCACTGCCTTCTTTAACGCCGTATACTAAAACTCCATTAGCCACCTTAGGTAATCCATATTTTTGTATCAGTCCTGGCGATAAATCTTTTACTATCAATCCTATACTGTTTTCTATTGTTGATGAACCTTCGTCGGTTGTTTGCTCTTGTACATCGCCACCTTCTAATGGAACGGTAATTACTGTAAATGTTAGTTCTTTGCCATTTCTTATAACTTTTAGATTAATTTTTGTTCCCGGTGGGTTTTTCATTATCTGATTTTGTAAATCTTGAACTTCAGAAATTTTTTTCCCATTTACTTCTACTATAATATCTCCTGCTCTAATGCCTGCTTTGTCTGCCGGTCCTCCTGGTTGTACATTAGAAACAAGTACTCCTTCGTTTACTCCAAAGTGTTCGGCAAGGTCCGGAGTTAAAGGTTGAACGATTACACCAATCTTACTTCTTTTTACTTTTCCGTATTTTAATATTTGATCCATAACCCATTTTGCTTGATTTATTGGAATTGCAAAGCCAAGACCTTGTGCTCCGGCAATTATAGCAGTATTGATTCCTACAACTTCACCTTTGATGTTGATCAGTGGACCGCCGGAGTTTCCTGGATTAATTGCTGCATCTGTTTGAATAAATCCCTCTCCCGGTCTATCTTCTATACGTCTGTTTTTAGCTGATACAATTCCTATTGTAACCGTATCTGAAAGTCCAAGAGGACTTCCGATTGCAATAACTGTTGCACCTACTTTTAGCTGGTCAGAATCTCCAAGTCTTAAAGCATGCTTAGATGCAAAATCTTCTATTCCTTTTTTAAATGGAACTTCTATTAATGCAACATCGCTTAGTTTATCACCACCTACAACTCTTCCTTTCAGTACTACTTTGTTTTTAAAAGCAACTTGAATATCTTTTGCATTTTCTATCACATGATTGTTTGTTAGAAGATACACAACTTTTTTATTATAATCTACATCTACAATAAAAGCAGAGCCAAGACCTTGTCTTTTTTGTTTAAATTCTGGTGTGTTTGGAATGCCAAAAAAATCACCAAAAGGAATATCGCTAAAAGGATTAGGAATTGTCACTTCTTGAGTAGTAAACACGGTTGCAACACCCGGAGAAACCATTTCAATAAGCTTTATCCTTTCGTTTTCTATAGCTTCAAGATTTGGAAGTGATAAAGTTTGACCTTTTATACTTTGATTATAACCTTCTTGCTGTTTTCCAAGCTGAGCAAAAACAACATAAGCAACTGCTAAAATTAAAGCAATTGGTAAAACTACCTTTTTCATAATTTTTATAACCTCCGCTTTTATATTCATAAAGTCCTCTCAATAATAGTTATTAATTATTATAAATCTAAAACCTCTAATTAATGTTAACAATGCTTAAATGTTTTGTAAACTATACCTCGGGTGAAAAATTCAAATATAAATAAAACATCTAAAAAACTCCTTGGTGGTAGTTAAAATTGTAATAGCAAAAATTCTACGAAGGAAGTAAAAATGCAAAACTCTAATCTTTATTTTACACTATTTCAAAAAATCTTTGATATCTAATAGTTCTTACATTTGCCAGATTTCTAATTTGTCCTTCTATTCAATCTTGGCATCTGTTTAGAAAATCAAAATCAGAAAGAAGAAGAATCACTATTATTATGACGAAAGTATTTACTATGGACTTTTGGTTATGGTGGTTTGTGATGAAGATGGTATGGTTTATGATATATGGTTTCATCCAGCAAGCTATCACTAGGTAAGGTCGTTAAGAATAAGCCATAAAATGAGTAAATGGTTTAGATTTTTGAATGATTATTGAAGCAGTAAATTCTCAAACAAAGAATTTCAACCTTACAAGTAGATGGAGAAAGATTAAAACTTTTGTTGCTTATCTTATATGCATATGCTATTGGTTGTAGCTTTTTTAGAAAAAGTAGACTATGGAGGTAATTTCTCACCCAAGGTGTTTAATTATAACAGTTTACTCTTTCACTCTCTCATCTGTCTTTAAAATAAAATTATCAACAACATCCAAGATATCTTCACCAACGTAATCAGCCGTGGTTGTATCTATATATTTCATACCTTGTCCTGTTTTTACAAGAGCTGCTTTTACAGCTTCTTTATGTGCAGCTAATATATCATTCTCTTTATCACCTATTAAAAAAGACTTTGTAGGGTCGACACCAAATTCTTGGATAGCTTTTCTTATCATTCCACTTTCCGGCTTTCTACAATCACATTTAATAGCGTATTTTTCAACTATACCATCTTCATGATGTGGACAATAATAAACCTTTTCTATTTTTATTCCTTCCTTTTCAAACTCTTTTAACATAAATTCAGTAAGTTTTAAAAAATCCTCTTCTGTGTAGTAGCCTACAGCTATTCCAGATTGATTTGTAACGATAAAAAGCTTATATCCTGCATCTTGAAGTTTTTTTAAAGCTTTAAAAACATTTGGATAAAACTCAAAATCTTCAATTCTATGAACATACCCTTTGTCAACGTTTATAACTCCATCTCTATCTAAAAATACTGCTTTCATTTACAAACCCTTAATTTTATCCACCGCTCACAGGTGGGATGATTGCAATTATGTCGTTATCTTGTAAATTATAGTCCATAGTTTCATAACTTTCATTTACAGCAAACATACACCTTTTTAAAATATCTTCAATATTTGGATATTTATTGACTAACACATCAACCAAATCTTTTAGCGTTTTCCCTTCAAATTCTACTTCTTCTTCGTTTTTTCCAACTTTATCTTTTACTTGTGAAAAATACAAAACCTTAACCTTCATACTTAACTTCCCACTCTGTGATAAGATGAGACCCTCTCATAAAATGTGCTCTAAGTTTAAGTTTTACAACTTCTTCTAAGGATTTAAATCCTTCACCACCGACCAATGTAGGAGTATCTGTTCCACCTACTATAAAAGGCATATGAATGATTCTTATTTCATCTACTAAACCATTTTTTATTAGGTTCCAGTTTAAAGTAGACCCACCTTCCACCATTAAATTACGGATTCCTCTATTGTATAAAATATCCATCATTTTGAATAAATCTACTTCTTCTTTTCCGGCTATAATTACTTCAACTTTTTCAGATAATGCTTTTACTCTATCTTCTGGTGCTTTTTCTGTTGTTACAATGATAGTTGGAGAATCTTTTTTGAGAATGTTTGCATCTGGCGGGATATCTGCAGTTGATGTTGGTATTATTCTTGTTGGATTTTTTCCTGATACGTACCTTACTGTAAGATATGGATTATCTGTTCTGATAGTTTCTGCTCCTACCATTATGCCATCAACTTTTGCCCGTGTTTCGTGAAGGTATCTATTGGCTTCTTCATCCATAAATTTCATGATTTCTTTTGAAGAAACACCTTTACTAAGTGTCAGCTTACCATCTACCGTAACTTCAGATACAATTATTACATAAGGTCTTTTCATGATTTCCTCTTAGTCGTAGTCTTTGTTGTACTTGATATATAAGTATACTATCCTTTGTAATAAAGAAAGAGTAGTTAATGCTGTTATTACCACAAATCCAAACTCAAGACCACCAAAGATTTTAAAATGTTCAAATATAGAAAAAACTATTATTGTAAGCAATGTCTCCGGTCTTCCAAAAAATCCTACGCCTTCTAATGGGTCATCTATCTTTCCTTTTGTTCTGTTAGAAAAGCCAATTTCTGCGTATGCAACGGGTTTTATGAATGTGTGGAGCATATTTGCTGTTATTGCTATTGCTGTTAAGTATGGTGTTGAGTATGTAATGCCAATAAAAAATAGTAAAAAACCATCTACAAATTTGTCAGCAAGCCAGTCAAATACTGCACCAAACTTAGATGCTTTTTCTCTTTCTCTTGCAACGACGCCGTCCAAAAGGTCAAAAAATCCGCTTATAAATAGTAGTGTTGCACCAAGAAGTGGCTTTTCTTTAAAGAAAGAAATTGCGGCAAAAACTCCGATGATAACAGATATTATGGTTATAATGTTTGGTGTGATTTTGGTCCTCCTTGCAAGGAGGACTCCAACCGGTTCATATACTTTTTTTAAATGCTTTCTTTTTGATGTTAAGTTCATTTCTTAAATCCTGTTAATTTTTATAAACCTCTTCCGCCAAGCCAAGGCATCATTTTTCTTAACTCTTTTCCTGCTTTTTCTACTGGATGCTCTTCATCTTTTTTAACAAGTGCGTTAAAGTGTGGTCTGTTAGCCACGTTTTCTAAGATCCATTCCTTAGCAAATTCACCTTCTTGAATTTCTTCAAGTATTTTCTTGTAAAGTGGTTTTACAGCTTCGTAAACTCTCTTTCCTCTTGTAACATCACCATATCTTGCTGTATCAGAAATAGAGTATCTCATTCCGGAGATTCCATATTGATATATTAAATCAACAATAAGTTTTAATTCATGTAAACATTCAAAATATGCAACCTCCGGTTGATATCCAGCCTCTACCAAGGTTTCAAAGCCTGCCTTTATTAAAGCTGTAACTCCACCGCATAAAACTGCCTGCTCTCCGAACAGGTCTGTTTCTGTTTCCTCTTTAAAGGTTGTCTCAATCAATCCTGCTCTTGTTGCTCCAATTCCTTTTGCATAAGCCATTGCGATTTCTCTTGCTTTTCCTGTAAAGTCTTGGTAAACTGCAAACAATGCTGGAACACCTTTTCCTTCTTCATACATCCATCTTACTAAATGACCCGGTCCTTTTGGTGCAACTAAAAATACATCTATATAAGATGGGGGAACTATTTGTCCAAAGTGTATGTTAAATCCATGTGCAAAGGCAAGCGCATTACCTTCGTCAAGGTTTGGTAAGATAGCCGATTGATATAATGTTGGTTGAACCGAATCCGGTGTAAGAATCATAATTACATCTGCTTTTTTCGCAGCCTCATCCGGTGAGTAAACTTCAA
The DNA here is from genome assembly GCF_028276765.1 of Sulfurihydrogenibium sp. Lineage (NCBI taxonomy): Bacteria > Pseudomonadati > Aquificota > Aquificia > Aquificales > Hydrogenothermaceae > Sulfurihydrogenibium > Sulfurihydrogenibium sp. The sequence continues at coordinate 8,194 of NZ_JAPYVU010000035.1, read as the reverse complement.
ATCCTTCTGCTTTTGCCTTCTCAATCGACCTGCTACCAGCCAATAGACCGATTATAACTTTTATTCCACTATCTCTTAAATTTAATGCATGGGCATGTCCTTGACTACCGTATCCTATGATTGCAACCGTTTTATCTTTTAGATAGTCTAAAGATACATCTTCATCGTAATAAATATTTGCCATTTCTTCCTCCTATAAATTTTTTCTGTATATTATACGTTATTCAGACACTAAAAATTCAACTTTTTTATTTTCTAATAAGCTTTTAAAGAGTTTTTCAGATCCTTCTTCTGATAAAATCACAATATTTAAGTTTAAAGAAGCATTTCCTAAGTCTAAATCACTTTTTCCGTTTTTCACTACAGAAACATACCTTGTTAAGTTGTCGCCTCTTAAGGATACAATTTTAACTTTATCATAATTTATAGGTTTATCTAATTTTACTTTAACAGAAATCTGCTGCTGTTTTAGATTTTTTAATCTAAAGAATTCTGAATTAGACAAAGTTTTAAGTCTATCGTATATATCTTCTGCATAATTGACAGTTATACATTGAGAGGAGTAAAGACTGTTTACTTTATATGTTTTAAAACATACATTGTAAGCTTTTCCTTCCCAGCTTATAGATGGGTAGATTGTAAAAATGTAATCTTTCCCTTTTTGTACAGCTTCGGAAGATTCTAAATTTTGAGATAAGAATTTTGTAAAAACATCACCGTAGCCTTCTGGTAAATTTTCTACGCTTGTTTTAGCTATGCCTATCTCTTGAGCAAAAGAAATAGTGGCTAAGCTTAAAACTGTTAAAAAAATATTAAAAGCTTTCATTTACTCTTTGTCTCCTTTCTCCATCTTTATGTTAGCCGACTCTCTAACCATAGCAAGAGTCCCGGTTCTTGCCATTTCTCTAATGCCAAAAGGTTTGATAAGATTAATAAAAGCTTCTATCTTTTCATTATCTCCTGTAATTTCTACTGTGTAGCTATCTGTTGATACATCTACAACCTTTGCTCTAAAAATTGAGACAAGCCTCATTATTTCATCTCTTGTTCTGTCGTCAGCGGTGTATATTTTTATCAATGCAAGCTCTCTCTCTATGTGTGGCAAATCTGTAATATCTTTTACTTTTAGTGTTTCTATTAGTCTTCTAAGTTGTTTTATGATCTGTTCTATAACTCTTTCATCGCCTTCTACTACTATTGTAATTCTTGCAAAGTTAGGTTCATGGGTTCTGCCTACAGTTAAGCTTTCTATATTATAGCCTCTGCCGGCAAAAAGTCCGGTTATCCTTGCTAAAACACCAAAGTTATGCTGAACTTTTACGGTGATGATATGTTTTCTTACTACTTTTTCTGGCTCTGGTCTAACTTTTAAAACTTTAATATCGCTCATTTTTTACCCCACTAAGTACATAGTTTCTGCTTCGCCTTTTTGGTTAGGTGTTAATATCATTTCTCTGTAGCTTTTTCCTGCTGGCACCATTGGTAAAACATTCTCTTCCCTATCAACCACAAAATCCATTAGAACAGGTCTATCGTTTATTTCCATGGCTTTTAATAATACTTCCCTTACCTCTGATGGTTTTGTTGCTCTAAGACCAACAGCACCAAAGCTTTCTGCCAATTTTACAAAATCTGGCTGAACTGATAAACATACGCTTGCATACCTACTATCGTAGAAAAATTGTTGCCACTGTCTTACCATTCCAAGAAATCCATTGTTTATTATGGCTATTTTTACCGGAACTCTATACTGAACAGCGGTTGCTAAATCTTGAACATTCATTATGAATGAACCATCACCTTCTATAGCAAATACCGTTTTATCCGGTCTTCCTATTTTAGCTCCAACAGCAGCCGGAAAGCCAAATCCCATTGTTCCAAGACCGCCTGAGTTTAAAAATTGTCTTGGATATTTATATTTATAAAACATTGCAGCCCACATTTGATGTTGTCCAACGCCGGCAGAGATGATAGCCTCTCCATTAGTTATATTGTATATCTCTTCTATTACCGCTTGGGGTTTTATTATTTTATCAGACTTTCTGTAATTTAATGGATGATTTTCTTTCCATTCGTTAATCTGTTTAAGCCATTGCTCTCTTGCTTTAATCCATTCAATAGGTTTTTCTTCTAACTCTTTAATAAGCTTTCTTAAAACATTCTTAACATCACCAACGATTGGAACATCAACCGTTATGGTTTTACTGATAGATGCCGGGTCTATATCAATATGGATGATTTTAGCCTCCGGTGCAAATTCATTTATCTTTCCTGTAACTCTATCGTCAAACCTTGCTCCTACAGCTATAAGTAAATCGCTATGATAAACAGCCATATTTGCGTAATATGTTCCATGCATTCCAAGCATGTGTAATGCAAGGGGGTCAGTTTCCGGAAATGCTCCTTTGCCCATATTTGTAGTAGTAACCGGTATTTGGGCTAAGTGTGCTAATTTATAGACTTCTTCTGCAGCATCTGAAAGGATGGCACCACCGCCAACGTATAACACCGGTCTTGTTGCTTTTCTAATCAGTTCTGCAGCTTTTTTTATCTGAATTGGGTTTCCTTCTGTATGTGGGTTGTATCCCGGTAAAGATTCTCTGACTTCTTCATCTGTTGGCATTTTGTACGTTGTTTTTTGTTGAGTTATGTCTTTTGGAATATCAACTAAAACAGGTCCGGGTCTTCCAGTTCTTGCTATATAAAATGCCTGCCTTAAAATAAGGGGTAAATCTTTTATATCAGTTACTAAAAAGTTATGCTTTGTAATTGGTCTTGTGATGCCTATAACGTCTGCTTCTTGAAATGCATCAGTTCCTATATAATGTCTTGGAACCTGACCTGTTATTGCAACAAGTGGAATTGAATCCATGTATGCAGTAGCCAATCCTGTAACAAGGTTTGTAGCTCCAGGTCCTGATGTGGCTATAACTACTCCTACTTTTCCTGTTGCTCTTGCATATCCATCAGCCATATGACATGCAGCCTGTTCATGTCTTGCCAGTATGTTTCTAATTGGAGCATCAAATAATGCATCGTAAACTTCCATTATTGCTCCGCCTGGTAAACCAAAAATAGTATCTACGCCTTCTTTTATTAAAACATCAACTACTATATCTGCTCCTCTTTTTTCCTTAGTCATGATAAAAACTCCTTTTTAATAAAAAATCTTCTTTGAATAAATATTATAAAGCTTTTTGAATAATTAGTATGATTTTTATACGTCGGGCGAGAAATTGGGTAAAAGTAGGAGATTCTTCACCGGCTGCAGAAAAACACTTTAGAGGCATAAAGGTAGAAGATTCTTCCCAAGGCTTTTAAGCTTAGTTAGATTTGGAACGCTTTCTATTCTCCCTATCTTTCCAATATGCTTATGCTCTCAATATGATAAGTTTGGGGGAACATGTCTATTAATTTAACTTTTTTTATTTTAAATCCATTTTCTATAAACTGTCTCAAGTCTCTTGATAAAGTTGACGGGTCGCAGGAAACGTAAATAATTTTTCTAACTGTTTGGATTTGTGAAATTTTATTTATTATTTTTCTGTTTAAGCCGCTACGGGGTGGGTCAAAAATTACTACTTCAGGCAGAAAGTCTTTTGCATACTTTAAACCTTTTTCTGTTTGGGCTTTTAAAAATTTTACATTTTTTAATTTGTTATGTTTTATGTTTGCTTTTGCATCTTTTACAGCTTCCTCATTGCTTTCTATTCCAAGGGCTTCTTTTACATACTTTGATGCCGGTATTGTTAAAGTTCCAACTCCACAGTAAAAATCTACCAATTTTTTAAAACCTTCATTTTTAATTTCACTGGCTACTTCATCAATCAGATTTTTTATTTGATATACATTTACCTGAAAAAAGCTGTCCATACTCACTCTAAATTTATAATCTCCAATGCTTTCAAAAACTACATCCTCACCAAGCAAGGAGTATCTTTTATGTTTGGCATAAAAACCTATTCCTTTGATTTTTTCATCAATCTCTTCTCTGAATATATTCATATCGTAGATGATGTTTGAAAACTGACTTTCATCTAAAAACTCAAATCTAATCAGCTTTTCTTCTTTTGTGTTTGAAAAAATATGAATGTTGGATGGCGTTATTGCATACTTTATGAGAAATTTTTTTAATGGGTTTAGCAGCTTTTCTATATCTTCTTTTAACAAAAGACAGTAATCTATATTAACTAAATCGTTTGAATCTTTTTTGTAAAAGCCAAGATTTTTTCCGTCAAATTTTAATTGAGCTCTGTTTCTGTATCTAAAAGGCTCTTTTGATGGAATTATTTTTTCTATTTCTGTTTCAATCTTTCCAATTCTTAGAAGCTGGTCTTTTAAAATTTCTTTTTTCAATAAAAGCTGGTTTTCGTAAGTCGTGTGCTGAAAATCACATCCACCGCATGCGGTAAAGTATTCACATGCCGGTTTTACTCTATACTCAGATGGTTTTAATACATCAACCAATCTACCAAGCTTATAATCTTTTTTATCTTCTACTACTTCTATCTCAACTTCTTCATCGGGCAAAGTGTAAGGAACAAAATAGACTGTATTGTTTTCTTTAGCTAATCCGTATCCACCGTAAACAACCTTATCTATTTTTAACTTCATTCTTTTATCTCCAATTTTTGGCTTTTATTTCCTGCTTTATCTACGGCTTCAACGTAATAAACATCTCCAGGTTTATAATCATTATCAATAAAGTAGTATGTTTTGATAGGGGTATTGTTGATTATTTTAGAATTTTTGTAAAAGATGTATCCTACAACATCCTTAGATTTACTTGGCTCAAATATTATTGTAGCTTCACTTTTATCTATAATCAACTTGCCATTTTCGGGTGGAAGTGGCGGGAAAATATCTTTAAATGTTTGGCAAACTGTGTCTGATTTTTCTGATTCTACATCATCAATCAAAATTGTATAGTAATAGCAATATCTTTTATCAAGCTCAACGTTTGTATCTATAAATTCTTTTTCTTTTAATCCTTTTTTGTAAGGTATTGGATAAAAATCAGATTCATCTTTTACTTTGTAGATGTTAAAGGTTCCATTTTCTGGGATGGTTAATTTTAGTCCATCTTCAACAATGGATATTAATAATGGTTTTGGTTTTTCTATGTTTATAGCTTTTCCAACTATACAAACAGGTTTTGACAATATGCTTTCTTTATGTTTTGTTCTTACTTGAACTTGATAACAGGTTTCTTTGCTTTCTATACTGTCAAAAAACCAATAAGTGTTGTCTTCTTTAAAAAGACTTGCGTCAAATTTCTTTGAGTTTTTATAAATGATAAATTTAAAATCTTCTTTCATTTGCCTGTCATCTGTATATAGTGGATTATAGTTAAAGTATATTAAAAATCTTCCATCATACTGTTTTATAGTTAAGTTTTCTACCGATTTAGGTGCGATTGATGGCGGTGGTTTTGGATTTCCTTTCACACCACAGGAAAAGTTTGTAAGTAGAAGGATAAATAAAAAAATTTTTAACATACTTTTCAAGAAGTTTAAATAAAAATTAGATTTTTCGTAAGTTTTAGACTGCAAATTTCTTGCTTTTTTGTTAACCTGTAGCCTGTGAAATGTCTTCTCTTTTAAAGAATGAAATGCGAGAATTAAATTTATGAGATTCTTCGCCGGCTGCAGAATGACAGGTAAAGTAGTAATTTTGTCAGAATTCTTATACTTAAATCCCATTTTCAAGAATAAACTCTCTTAGTTTTAATAAATTTTCTACAATATTGGGAAATTCTTTTAGCGGTATTTGATTTGGTCCATCTGACAAGGCTTTGTCTGGGTCTGGATGGGTTTCAAAGAATAATCCATCAACGCCAACAGAGATGGCAGCTTTTGCTAGTGGATATGCAAACTCTCTTTGACCACCCGACGCCTTCCCAAGTCCTCCCGGAAGTTGTACACTATGGGTTGCATCGTAAATGACAGGTGCATACTGTCTCATGATTGGCAAGCCTCTAAAATCTACAACAAGATTGTTATATCCAAAGGTTGTTCCTCTTTCTGTTAGGTAAATCTTTGTTGCTCCGCCAAATTTAAGCTTTTCAACAATGTTTTTAGTATCCCAAGGTGCTAAAAACTGTCCTTTTTTTACATTTATCTCTCTGCCTGTTTCTGCCGCCGCAAGCAGTAAATCTGTCTGTCTACATAAAAATGCAGGAATTTGCAAAATATCTACCACCTCCGCCACAGGTTTTGCTTGATAGCTTTCATGAATATCAGTCAGCACCGGAAGGTTAAAAGTATCTTTTACATCTTTTAAAACAGCTAAACCATACTCTAAGCCTTTACCTCTAAAAGAATCTACGCTACTTCTGTTTGCCTTATCAAAAGAAGATTTAAATACAAATCTTACATTTTTATGTTTTTCTTGAAGGGATTTTAAAACTTGGGCAACTTCAAAACATATCTCTTTACTTTCTATTACACATGGACCTGCTATTATTGTAAACATTGTAAGCTCCAATTATTGCAAAATTTAATGATAGATATTATAATATATATCTCTTAATGGAGGATGTAGCTCAGTCGGCAGAGCACAAGGTTGTGGCCCTTGGGGTCGCGGGTTCGAGTCCCGTCATCCTCCTTACTTTAAGGAAGTCATCAAATGGATAGCATAGGCAAAACTCTCATTTTTATAGGCTTTTTTATAATCTTAGTAGGCATTCTTCTATTATTCATAGAAAAACTACCACTTGGCTTAGGTAGACTACCCGGAGATATCTTAATCAAACGAGATAACTTTACCTTTTATTTTCCATTAACAACTTCTATAATCTTAAGTATTTTACTAACACTAATCTTAACTCTCATCTCTAAATTATCAAAATAATGAAACTTTCAGATTTTGACTATCACCTTCCAAAAGAGCTTATAGCAAAATATCCGGCCCAGCCAAGAGACTCTTGCAGACTTATGGTTTTAAACAGAAAAGATAAAACCATAGAACATAGAGTATTTAGAGATGTTATTGATTACTTAAAGCCGGGAGATACCTTAGTTTTAAATAATACAAAAGTTATTCCTGCGAGATTGATCGGTAAAAAAGAAAAAACAAACGCAAACATTGAGGTTTTTTTACTTAGACCTGTTGAAGATAACATTTGGGAAGCTTTGATAAAAAACGTAAGAAGACTAAAAAAGAATCAAAAAATAATAATATCAGATGATTTTTATGTTGAATTTTTAGATAGAGATGACGAGAAAGCTATCGTAAAAATACATAGTAAAGATATTAAATCCGATTTAGAAAAGTATGGACATGTACCACTTCCACCCTATATAGAAAGGCAAGATGAAGAGAAAGATAAAGATTATTATCAAACAGTGTTTGCAGAAAAAGAAGGTTCGGTAGCATCTCCAACAGCCGGACTTCATTTTACAAAAGAGTTATTAGAAAAAATAAAAGAAAAAGGTGTAAACATTGCTTACATAACTCTTCATGTTGGACTTGGAACGTTTAAGCCTGTAAAAACGGAAGATATTACAAAACATAAGATGCATGAAGAATACTTTACAATTCCAAAAGAAACCTTAGAGATGATAAAAAAAACCAAAGAAAATAAAAAATCCGTTGTAGCTGTTGGAACAACTGTAGTTAGAGCATTAGAGACTTACGGCAAATTTGGAAAGACCGAAGGTTTTACAGATATCTTTATATATCCACCCTATGAGTTTAAAATCGTTGACAAGCTCATCACAAACTTTCATCTTCCAAAATCAACCCTTTTAATGTTAGTCTCTGCATTTGCAGATAGAGATTTTATATTAAGAGCTTACAACGAGGCTGTAAAAGAAAGATACAGATTTTTCAGCTACGGCGATGCTATGCTGATTGTTTAAATGGAGCAAGTGAATAGATAAAAAACTTTGTGTTGAGAATGCTTTAAAATTTTAACTAAGTCTAAAAGCTAATTAACCTTTTGATTGTCATTCTGAAGCTACAGCGAAGAATCTCATAATTTTCTTTTCAAATCAAAAAATCAAAAACAAGATCCTTCGGCCTTACGGTCTCCGGGATGACAAGAAAAGGTAAGCTTACGGGAATTTTAGAACACTCTCAATTTCTGCTTGACATATAGAAAATTTTTTTGTATATTATTATTGATATTGTCCAAAAACTTCTACAATTTAATTGTAATATCATATAAAATTATACCTAAAAACTTAAAAAT
>NZ_JAPYVU010000034.1 GCF_028276765.1 Sulfurihydrogenibium sp. | reverse complement strand
AATTTCAATCTTATAAGTAGATGGAGAAAGGTTAAGACTTTTGTTGCTTATCTATATGCATATGCTATTGGTTATAGCTTTTTTAGAAAAAGTAAACTATGGAGGTAATTTCTCACCCGACGTATGATATAATTTTATGAATTTTTGATAGATAAAATACTTAAATTTATAAGCCCCCGTCAAGGAGTGAGGTCATGACAAAAAGAACAATAGAATTTACAGATGTTACACTTAGAGATGGTCAACAAAGCTTACTTGCTACAAGAGTTAGAACAGATGACTTACTTCCAGCATTAGAAAAATTAGATGATGCTGGTTTTTGGTCGTTAGAAGTATGGGGTGGTGCAACTTTTGACGTTTGCTTAAGATATTTAAAAGAAGACCCTTGGGATAGACTTAAAAAGTTTAAGCAAGCGGCCAAGAATACGAAGCTTGAGATGCTACTGAGAGGTCAAAATTTAGTAGGCTATAGACATTATCCGGATGATGTAGTAGAAGCATTTGTTAAAAAGGCCGCTGAAAATGGAATAGATGTTTTTAGAATTTTTGATGCTTTAAACGATGTAAGAAATATGGAAGTAGCTATATCCGTTGCAAAAGAATCCGGAAAAATCGTAAAAGGCGTTCTTTCTTACACAATAAGCCCGGTTCATACAGTAGATTATTATATTAATGTTGCAAGACAGCTTAGAGATTTAGGTGTAGATATTATTAGCATAAAAGACCAAGCCGGAATACTATCTCCTAAGGTTGCCTTTGAATTAGTTTCAAGACTAAAAGAAGAGATAAAACTTCCTGTTCATGTCCATGCACAAACAACCGCAGCATTGGCAGAAATGACACTTTTAAAATCAGTAGAAGCTGGAGCGGATATTATTGATACAGATGTTTCCACATGGTCTTGGCTTACAGCCCATCCCTCTTGTGAGACAATGGTATACACATTAAAAGAGTTTGGTTATGAAGTTAAAGTAGATGTGGATATTGTTTTACAGGTAGCAGAATACTTAAAAGAAGTAAGAAAAAAATATGCTAAATACGATACAGCTGATAAATGGCCGGATACGCAAGTATTAATACACCAAATTCCTGGTGGAATGATGTCAAACTTTATAAATCAGCTTAAAGAAAATAATGCACTTGATAAACTTGACGAAGTTAAGAAAGAGGTTGCATTAGTGAGAGAAGACCTTGGATATCCGCCACTTGTAACACCAACAAGTCAGATAGTAGGAACACAAGCACTTTTAAACGTATTACAGGGAGAAAGATATAAAGTTGTTACAAAAGAGACAAAAGATTATGTGAAAGGTCTTTATGGAAGACCACCGGCACCGATAAAACCGGATGTTATGAAGAAAATAATCGGGGATGAAACACCAATCCAAGTAAGACCTGCAGATTTATTAGAGCCAGAGCTTGACAAATGTACGCAAAAAGCTTACGAGAATGGTGCAAGGAATGAAGAAGATGTTCTTTCTTACTGCCTGTTCCCACAAGTAGCCGTAGAGTTTTTCCAATGGAGAGAAAAATTTGAAAAAGGCGAAGCTCTTCCACCGGAAATAGAAGAAATCAAAGTTGAAGAGGCTAAAAACTTAGCACCGATAGAGTTTAACATCACAGTACACGGCGAACAGTACCATGTGAGAATTGCAGGGGTTGGTAGTCCGGTAGAAAATAGAAGACCATACTTTATCAGAATAGATGGAAGGTTAGAAGAAGTAATCGTCCAACCGATAACGGTCATCGAGGTTGGCGCTACAGCAGAAACTTTGCCATTGCCTGAAGGTGGTAAAGCAGTTTTTGGAAGACCAAAAGCTGTAGGTGTTGGAGATGTAAGCTCTCCAATGCCCGGCAAGGTGGTATCAATAAAAGTCAACGTAGGAGACAGGGTTAAAAAAGGAGATGTATTGCTTACAGTAGAAGCTATGAAAATGGAAAATGAAATCCATTCACCAATAGATGGAACAGTAAGCGAAATATTTGTTAAAGTTGGAGATAATGTAAATCCTGACGAATGTTTAGTAAGAGTTTCTCCAGAATAATAAATGAAAAAAGTTTTCATTAGTGTTGGCGAAATTTCAGGAGACAATTACGCTTCTGAGCTTGCAAAACATTTAAAAGAATACGAGCTTATAGGAATAACAGGTCCAAAAATGAGGGCAGTCGGTGTAAAGCCGATTGCCAACCTTGAAGATATATCCGTTGTAGGTCTAACAGAAGCTCTTAGTAAATACAAAAAAATCAAAGAAGTATTCAAACAATCAGTCCAAGCTTTAAAATCAGGCGTTGACCTGTTAATCGTTGTAGATTTTCCAGGGTTTAACATAAAACTTTTAAAAGAAGCAAAAAAACTTGGAATAAAGACTGTGTACTTTATCTCTCCACAGGTTTGGGCTTGGGGAAGTGGCAGAGTTAAAGAAATAGTAGAAAATACAGATTTATTAATATCTATCCTACCTTTTGAAGAAGAAATTTATAAACCCTACGTATCAGATAAATTTAAATTTGCATATGTAGGACACCCGCTTTTAGATATAATCAAAACATACGAAAATGAAGATAGCTTTAAACCGAAATTAAACATTCCAAAGAATAAGAGAATCATAGGACTTCTTGCAGGCAGTAGGGAAAGCGAAGTAAATGTAATCCTTCCAATATTAATAGAAGCTGCAAGACTGCTAACAAAAACATTTGACGACCTGCATTTTTTAATTCCGGCTACTGTCAACATGGTTGATAGGGTGTTAGAAAAAGTTGACTTTAGCCTTCCTATAACCGTGATCACATCCAACCTATCAGATAAAAACCTTCCTAAGTTTGAAAACCCGTCATATGAAGTAATGAAAAATGCAGTTTTTTCGATAATCACATCAGGAACGGCAACCTTAGAAGCTGCTATTATTGGAAATCCATTTATCATTGTTTATAAGGTAAGTCCGATTACTTACTTTATTGGTAAAAAGCTTGTAAAGATAAATTATTTAGGGCTTCCAAACATAATAGCCGGCAATGAAATTGTACCGGAGCTTTTGCAGGATAGATGCAACCCTCTCGATATTGCTAATAAGACCCTTGAATTTTTGACAGATAAAAATCTATATGAAACCCAAAAGAGAAATTTAGAAATAGTTAGAAAATCTCTTGGAGAAAAAGGAGCTATAGAAAGGGCTTCAAATCTTATTCGCACACTGCTTGAGAAAGGTCAAGTATAAAAACATTCTCTTGATTTTCGTATTTATAGCTAATGCTTATTTTATGTAAATCTAAAATAAACTTTGTTATGTACAAGCCAAGTCCTAAGCCTGATTGATTTTTCAATGTCGTTTCTTTTATAAATGGTTCAAAAATCAAGTCTACATCAATAGATGGCTTGTTTCCTTTATTTCTAAATTCAATCATTTTATTTTCAATAACTATTTTAACTTTACCATCCTCGCTAAATTTTAAGCCATTATCAATAAGATTCTTTAATGCTATTGGAAAGAGGTTGTTGTCAGCTTTTATTTTTATACTTTCTTTTAATTCAATGATAACGTTGTTTTTATCTTCTGAAAGAAGTAGAGAAATTCCTGAGTTTATAAGGTTTTCCAATGGATGACATTCTAATTTAAGTTCAAGGTTTTTTGTCGCAAGCTTTTCCATCATCAAAAGCTGATTTACCAAAAATTCTAATCTGTTAAATATTTTTTCAAAATGCTGCTTTCCTTTTTCATCTTCAAGAAGTTCTATGGCGATTTTTCCTTTTGTTATTGGTGTTTTAAGCTCATGGGCTATATTTCTTAAAAACCATTTTCTAACCTCTTCATTCTTTTTTAATGACTTTATAGCCTCGTTAAATTCTTTTGCTATAAAGCCGATTTCATCATTACTTGATATTTCAACGCTTATATCAAGATTACCAGCCTTTAAAAGTTTTATCTTTTCTCTTAAAATTTTAAGAGGATAGAAAGACCTAATAATTCCTACATAAAGTATTAGCATAAGAATGTTAAAAAATATCCATGCAACTATTACAAAACGATGAAGTTCAAACTCATCGCTTTTCTCTACAAGATAGCTGATGCCAAACCTATTTATAAGAAGATACTTATTTCCTTCATATTCTAAAAGGACAATTTTGACTGTTAAAAAATCTCTTTCCATTAAGATTTTGCTGTTTGTATATATTTTATAAATAGCTTCCGGGTCTTCTATGACTTTATAGTTTGTCTCAAATTTTTGGGGAAAGTTAGTACCCTCCGAAGATACTGTCAACAATGCTTTTCTAATAAAGTCTCTTAACTCTTTTTCTTGCGCATTTTTATACAGAAAGTAAAAAAAGACCGATGATAAAAGTATGATTAATAAAAAAGCTAAGCTAATCTTAAAGAGTATTGAGTTTCGCTCAACATTCAAATTTATAGCCAAAACCTCTTACAGATATGATATATTTTGGATTTTTTGGGTCATCACCTATCTTTTTTCTGATTCTTCCAATTATAACATCAACAGTTCTATCTATACTGTCATAGTTCAAATAGATTGAATTATCTAAGATATAATCTCTCGTTAAGACTCTGCCTTTATTTTTTATAAGCATGGATAGAAGCTCATACTCTGCTGAAGTTAGATTTAAAGGTTCTCCATTTTTCTTAATTGTATAACCTTCTTCATCAAGTTCAAACTCACCACACTTAATTACTTTTTCAACTGCTTTATTTTTTCTTCTTAAAACAGCTTGAATTCTTGCTACTAATTCTCTTGGGTTATACGGCTTAGCTAAATAATCATCTGCTCCTATTTCAAGTGCAAGAATTTTGTCTGTATCGTCACTTCTTGCCGAGGATATGATGATGGGAATGTTTCCTTCTTTTGCTAACATTTTACATATATCTATACCATCAATTTCCGGAAGTGTTAAATCAAGAATCATTAGGTCATAATTTTTGTTTTTCTTAAGCTCTTCAAGTGCTTTCTTAGGATGTTCAAAATTTTTTACAGATATATTAAACTTTGCTAAATATTGAGTTAAAAGCTCTGCCAATTCTTTGTCATCTTCTATCATTATTACATTTATCATTTTAGCCTGCCTCTTATAAAAATAAAAAAGGGGAAGGTCATTGGCGACCTTCCCAAATAATGGAGGGGAGGAGGTTAAGCCATGAGGAGGGCTAAAACACATCTATCAGTGGTTCATCATCCTTTCTTGCTTTTTTTCCATTTTTTCTTTCATATGATTTATAAATTTTTGTCTTTGCTCATCATTTAAAACGTTAAACATTTTTTCTAAGTATTTAGCTTTAATTTCAGACTTTTTTTTAGCGTTTTCTACCATGGTTTTTTGGAAAACTTCTTTATCAAATTTTCCGCTTTTTGTTGCTTCTAATAAAGGGTTTTTATACTCTTTTACAAAGAAGTTTTTAATTTCTTCTTTTTCTTGTTTTTTAATCTCTTTAATTTGATTAAACTGTTCATCCGTTAAATTAAGCTCTTGTTTTAATTTTTCAAGATGTCTTTCATGCTTTTCTGCCATTTTTTCCATTTTGTATGGCTTTTCTGGTGCATCTCCCATCGCAAAACTATTTCCAACTAATCCAATTCCAAGTGCTAATGTTAACATTGCTACTTTTAACTTTCTCATTTTATATCCTCCTGTTTCAAATTTTGTTATTAATAATATAAATTGAAATTGTAAACATAAAATAAACAAGTTGTTAATGTTATGTAAAAAAGAAAGTATTCCAACTCTTTCATGTCATTTCTGAGGATGTAAGTCTAAAGGATTTCTTTGCTACCTACAAATAACGCTCAAATAGATTTATTTGGGGGCTGATTTTAAAGCCCCCAGCATAATTATTATTCACAGCTTGGACATATTTTTGCAAGCAATGGGTCAGTAGGACATGCTTCCACATTTCCAGCTTTCACCTTATTAACTATCTCATCACCATATTTTTCTCTTGCCATTTTTTCTAATTCTTCTAAATCTCTACTTTTTGCAAGTCCAAAGCCTCTTCTTTCTCCTCTCTTGTTTACGTTCATTGTGTATTTTTCACCTTTAATAGTTTTGTCTATAAAGCAGTAGTAAGTTGATTTAAGTCCTTTTTCCCAGGCATACATATATATGTTTTCCATATCATCTCTTAAATCTTCTTCTATGTATAAAGATTTAGAAACAGCTTGGTCTATATACTCTTGGAATGCTGCTGCTATATCTATTTGTCTGTATGGGCTTACTTCATATGCTGTTTTGAATAGTCTTTTATCCACTACTCCTTCCAGCTCATCTATATACTGAATACTTCCTTGATTTGCTTTTATTTTTTCCAGCATTTCTTCGTTCCACATGCCTTTTTCTTCCAACATTTTCATAAGTGGCTTGTTTACTACGATAAATTTACCTGATAGTGTATCTCTTGAGAAGATATTAGAGAAGTAGTTGTCTATACTTGAAGAGGTTCCCGCTATGATTGAGATTGATGCTGTTGGTGCTATTGCAAGTAAGACTGCGTTTCTTCTTGGAGGATAGTCGTAATTACCTTCGTAGTAGTGTGGGAATGCTCCTCTTTCTTTTGCCAATTCTTCAGATTTTCTATACACTGTTTCTCTCATAAATTTGGCAATTTCTTTTGCAAGCTCTATAGCCTCATCGCTGTCGTATGGAATTCCAAGATAGATCAATGCTTCGTGAAATCCCATTAATCCTATGCCAATAGGTCTTAAGTCCATTGTGTTTCTTCTTGATTCTTCTGATGGATAGAAGTTTTTATCTAAAATGTTATCAAGTGCAACAACCATTGTTTCAAGTGTGTCTTTAAGTTTATCCCAATCTATCTCATATTTTGTATCTAAACGTTTCAAATGTCTTGCCAAGTTAACAGATGCAAGGGTGCAAACTGCTGTTGACTGAGGTGAGTTTGGTATTGATATTTCTGTGCAGAGGTTAGAAGAGTTAATTACACCGTATTTAGGACAAGGATTGTGCCTATTGTGTGCATCTTTGAATGTAAGCCATGGATGTCCTGTCTTTGCAAGTTTGAATAGATACTTTTTATAGAAATCTCTACTGTCTATCTTTTTCCAAAGCTGAAGCTCTCCTCTTTCTGCTTTTTCTATACACTCTTGGTATTTTTTAGCAAACTCTTCACCGTAGCTTGTCACCAATTCTCTACATTCTGCAGGGTCAAATAGATAGATAGGTTCTCCTTCTTTGATTCTTCTCATTATTTCATCAGGCATCCATAGAGCTGTATTTAAAGAAGGCGTTCTAAAGTATGGGTTTCCTGTAGTTTCTCTTAAATCTAAAAATGCTTCTACGTCTAAATGCCATGGCTGCAAGTAAACTACTTGACTACTTCTTCTTCTAC
This sequence comes from Sulfurihydrogenibium sp., assembly GCF_028276765.1. Lineage (NCBI taxonomy): Bacteria > Pseudomonadati > Aquificota > Aquificia > Aquificales > Hydrogenothermaceae > Sulfurihydrogenibium > Sulfurihydrogenibium sp. The sequence continues at coordinate 12,068 of NZ_JAPYVU010000034.1, read as the reverse complement.
CACCTTGCTGGATTGCGTTTACGATAGTATCAAAGATTTTTATAAACGGAATTATTCCGCTTGATTTAGAGTTTAAGCTGTGTATCTTAGACCCTGTAGCTCTAACTCTCGTAATATCTGTTCCTACTCCACCTGCATATTTCGCCAAGAATGCAGTTTCTTTTGCTTTATCCATGATAGATTCAAGAGAATCATCAACTACGTTTACATAACAGCTTGAATACTGATTTGTAAGAGTTCCTGAGTTAAATAAGGTTGGAGTTGAATGTAAGTATTCAAGGTTTGATAGTTTATCGTAGATTTTTAATATTTCTTCTTCTGTATTTCCTATTCCCATTGCCACTCTCATAAAGAACCACTGCGGCTTTTCTATAGTTTCAAAGTTTCTATCTTTCATAAGATATCTATCTTTTAACGTTGATAGTCCAAAGTAATCAAGATTGTTATCCCTTGAGTAATCTATTTTAGATTCAAGTAAGTCTATGTCAAAATTTAGAAGCTCCGGTTTTAGTAATTTTTCAGCTACGCCGTATTTTATGTAATCTTTAAACAAAGAAAATCTTCTTTCTATTCTTCTGTTTATGATTTTCAAAAGCTGTCTTGTTGCTATCGTGTCATAGATTGAACCTGTCGGAATAAGGTGCTCGATAGCTTTTAATACTAAATAGTCCAATTCTTCTGTTGTAACTACTTCAGGAATTTTTAAGTCAAGTTCTTTTGTGATTTTGAAGACTATTTCGTAATCGTCTGGTAGGTCAAGTCCTTCAAGAAGTACAAATATAGCATCTACAAGCTTTTTCATCTGAAATTTTTCTTGGGTTCCATCTCTTTTTACAACAATTCTGTTTTTATGTCCGTTCATTTGCTTGCCTCCTTTATTTTAAATGTGAAATGTGAGAGGTAAGACGTGAGAGGTATACTTATTTGTTTAAGTTTCTTGACGTCTCACGTTAAAACGTTCTAACGTCTCACGTTAAAAATTCGTATACTCAGTTGATGAAACTTCAAAGAAGTTTGTCAGTTTCTTAACGTCTTCTTTTTGTAAGAATTTTAGTGGGTTTTGGTCTATTCCAAACTGCGGGTCAAATCCAAGCTCTATTAATCTTCTATCTGCTATATATTTCATATATCTTTCAAGCTCTCCATAAGAAACACCGAAGATAGTTGTCCCGCCGAATTTAGTTTTTAGATAGTTTAATTCAAGCTCTACAGCATCAATGATAGATTGTCTTATATTTTCAACAAATTGGTAATCATCAACTATCTCAGGATTTTCTTCAACCATTGTTAAGATAGCTTCTATGCCGTTTTGTAAGTGGAGGCTTTCATCGATTAAAATAAGCTCTACGCCACTTACTACGTTTTTCATTTTTCCCGTGTCTTTCATAGCAAAGAAGTGTGCAAATGCTGAATAGAAAAATAATCCTTCTTGAATGATGTTATTTAAAAGTATAGAAGTTAGTATCTGTTTTTTACCTTCTATTGTGTCCGGGTCTGCTTTTCCGTAGGTTATCCTGTCAACTGCCCGAACGATTAACTCTTGCTTTTCTTTTAGTAATTTATCTTCAAGTGTGATGTTGTATATTTTTTTTCTGTCCATATCAAAGGAGTTTAAAATTATTTCGAAAAAGTCTGAATGAATGTTTTCCATAAACATTTGAGTAGAAAAGCTCATTTTTGCGTATGGGTCTGTTAAAACAGGGAAAAATCCATTTCCAAGAACGTTTTGGACTAATAATTCAGATGACGCAAAGTATCCAACAGCACTGTCAAATAAATCTTTTTCTGTAGGCGACAAGTGTTTATAATCAAGCACATCTTGCTGAATGTTTAACTCTTCAGGAAACCATACGGCTTTTTTCTGTTTAATGTATAACTCTTTAAAGATAGGGTATCTTGGATTTTCTGACAATCTGATATTGTCTCTAACCGATGTTTTTCCTATTAAGCCCATGTTTACTACCTCCACTATATATAGTATGTAAAACTAAATAATACACTAAATATAGTGTGATGTCAAATACTCCAAAGATGTTTTAATTCAATGACTTTAAACAAAGTTAATTGTTCAAGGTAATGATTTTAAAAAAATTTTTAAATTTAGGATTATTTAAATGATTGTGGAAATTTGTTTTTTTAATAAAACGACTATTCTAAAGCCGGACAAGGAATTTTAGCCTTATAAAACTCCTCGTCAAAGTTAAAGATAATTATAAAAGGCTTATAAACATCACTTCAAATTCTCTTTTATATTCTTTAAATGGGTCTTATAATCTTCTGAAAAGATATGCCTTTTTCTGTCTTTTGATAAAACGTAATAGTAATAATTGGATTTCGTTGGATTTAACACTGCTTCTAACGAAGAGATTGTAAAACTACAAATTGGAGTTGGCGGAAGACCTTTGACTTTGTAAGTATTAAATGGAGAATCTATAATCATATCACTTTTATTTAGCTTTCCATCCCAACTGCTGGCAAGTTTTAAAGCATAAATAACCGTTGGGTCAATCTGAAGTCTCATGTTAGATTTTAATCTATTAAAAATAACTCCGGCTATAATTGGCTTTTCTCCTTCGTAGTATGCTTCTTTTTCTATCATAGATGCGATTATCATCGCTTCATAAAAAGATATATTTTTCTTATAAAACGCTGAATAATCTTTGCTTTCTACCTTTTGTTTGTAAGGCAAATATCTTTTTTCAAAGACTTTTAAAAACTTTTTTATCAATGTTTCAACAGTTTCTTTTTCTGAAATTGCATAACTCTCCGGTGGAAAGTAGCCTTCAAAAGAACTTCCTACAAGTCCATATTTTCTAACATTTTTTTCATCAAATACATACTTTAAAAATTCTTCCTTTTTAACTATCCCTTCTTTTTCAAGTTTGTTTGCAATATCTATTAAGTCCTCTCCGGGTATGATAGTAAAGTATTTTTGCTTAACCTCTCCTTTTACAATCTTTTCATAAACATCTATTACAGAATATTTTCCTTTAAACTCATACAATCCAGACTTTAATGTTTGATTTTTTATGAATGATAAAATGACGAAAAGATATTTATTTATTATTACATTCTCATCTTCAAGTTTTTGTGCAATCTCTACGGTTTTTAGACCTTTTTCAATGTTAACTTCTGCATTTACATCTTTTTTGTAAAAAAATGAAGATGAAAGCCCTATGAAAATTAAAGATATTAAACTAATAGTTATTATTAGTCGCTTCATTGCTAAAAGATAACCTGTCAAGATATGTTTGAAGTATAAAAACTGCAGACAAGCTGTCTATTTTTTCTTTTTTGTTTTTCTTTTTTGTTTGTGATAATGTTTTTTCTGCTAAGGATGATGTAAATCTTTCGTCTATAAAGATTATTTCTATATCTTGTGGAATGTGATTTTTTAGATTTTCAGCAAACTCTTTCGTATATCTTGCTTGCTCTCCTTCTTCACCTTTTAGCGTTAAGGGCAGTCCGATAACTATTTTTGAAATTTTATAATTTTTTATTAAATAATTGATTCTCTCAAATACTTTTCCATCGTTTAGAATAAACTCAAGAGGCGTTGCTGTAATTCTAAGGGGGTCGCTTACAGCAACACCAATCCTTTTTAATCCTATATCAAGACCTAAAATTCTACTCAAGCTTGTGCAGACTCTTCCTTGGAATATATACCGGCTATCTTATATATCAAACAAAATCCTGTGATTGCTGTCAATATTAATACAACGCCAACAAACGTTGCAATCACAAACACACCGCCTTTTTCAACTCCAAGAAGTACAAGTATTGAACCTACTAAAATTCTTACAAGTGCATCCCACAATGCCATGACAGCTTACCTCCATTTATAAAGTTATAAGTGTTTCAACTTCTTCGTATTTTGCAACTTCATCAGGATGTGCAATTCTGCCAAGAACCGCTGATGCTGCAGCTACTGCTGGGCTTGATAAGTATACTTGGCTTTTTGGATGTCCCATTCTTCCTACAAAGTTTCTGTTTGATGTAGATAAACAAACCTCACCCTCTGCAAGAATACCCATATGACCACCAAGACATGGACCACATGTAGATGTGCTTATCAAACATCCAGCATCTGCTAATATTTCAATTATACCTTCATGTAATGCTTGTTTATAGATTTGGTCTGATGCAGGTATTACAATACATCTAACTTCTGGATGAACTTTTTTACCTTTTAAAATTGCTGCTGCTATTCTTAGGTCTGAAAGTCTTCCATTTGTACATGAGCCAATAAATACTTGGTCAATGTGGGTTCCAGCTACTTCACTTACAGGTTTTACGTTTGATGGCAAGCTTGGACATGCAACTACAGGCTCTATTTTACTTGCATCAAATTCATACTCACAGCAATATTTAGCGTCTGGGTCTGATTTATAGAGTTTAAACTCTCTGTTTGTTCTTTTTCTTACCCATTCAACAGTTTTTTCATCAGGTTCAATGATACCACTTTTTCCACCTGCTTCTATAGCCATATTGGCGATTGTAAGCCTGTTATCAATATCAAGGGCTCTGATTGCTTCTCCTTGATATTCCATAGCTTTATACAATGCACCATCAACGCCAATTTTTCCAATCACTGTTAAAACAAAATCTTTTCCACCAACCCATTTTTGTGGCTTATTATAAAATACAAACTTCATACTTTCTGGAACTCTAAGCCATGTTTCACCTGTAGCCCATATATAGGCAATATCAGTAGAACCTACACCTGTAGAAAATGCACCAATCCCACCATAAGTACATGTATGTGAATCTGCACCAATTACCAAATCACCCGGAACTACATAACCTTTTTCTGGAAGTAGTGTATGCATTACTCCACTATCTTGACCTTCAAAGTAGTTTTTAATTCCCATTTTTTTAGCAAAATCTCTTGAGATTTTAATCTGCTGAGCAGACATAATGTCTTTTGGCGGGAAGAAATGGTCCATAACAAGAGCAATTTTATTTGGGTCATGAACTTTATCTATACCGTATTTTTCAAGCTGTTTTATTGCAAGTGGAGCTGTAATATCGTTTGCAATGGCAAGGTCTACTTTAACGGTTACAAGCTCTCCCGGTTCTACATAATCTCTACCGGCATGTGCTGCTATTATTTTTTCAGTTATTGTCATACCCATATTTATTAACCTCCAAATTAAAATATATAGGACTGATAATTATAGCATATACCTTGGGGTGAGAAATTCAAATATAAATAAAACATCTAAAAAAGCTCATCGGTGACAGTTAAAATTTTAATAGCAAAAATTCCACCAAGGAGGTAAAAATATAAAACTCTAATCTTTATTTTACCCTATTTCAAAAAATCTATACGTCGGGTGAGAAATTCATTAAAAACATGAGATTCTTCGCTTCGCTCAGAATGATGAATAAGATCACCTTTCCTTTATGCTTATCAATCAGCCCTCCGCTGTCATCCTGAGGACTTTAGCCCGAAGGATCTCCTTTTTAAATTCTTTGAAAACAGCTAATTTCTCACCCCAAGGTATTGTATAAATCTTAGATGCTACTTCTAATAAATAACCTTTCCTAATCTATCAAATCTTATAGCCGGTTTCTTTAAGTCTATAGAGAAGTAAATCACAAAAGCTTGACCTATTACATAATCATCAGGTACAAAGCCCCAAAATCTGCTGTCTTTTGAATTGTCTCTGTTATCTCCCATTACAAAATAGCTGTTTGGTGGCACTTGAATAGGTCCAAAATCAGGTCCTATACCGTCTTCTATTTCCATAATAGTATATGAGTATGGTTTGCCATCACTTCTATAAGTTGTCTCTATGTATTTTTTAACCTTTTCATTTTCTTCTTCATAAAATCCGGCCGGCTCTCTTTTTAGAGGCTTTCCATTTAAATAAACAATGTCATTTTTAACTTCTACTATATCGCCCGGAAGTGCAATTACTCTTTTTATAAAGTCTATAGAAGGGTCTTCTGGATACTTAAATACGATAACATCTCCCCTGTCTATCTTTGCAAGTCTATTGTTGTGATGGTAGAAAGTAATATTAGTAAATGGAATTCCGATATCCCAGTTACCATAGACTAATTTATTAACAAGAATAAAGTCCCCTATGAGTAAACTTGGTTTCATTGACCCGGAAGGAATGTTAAAAGCCTGAACAAGAAAAACTCTAACGAGTGATACAACAACGAATATAAAAACTATAGTTTCAATAAAGTGTTTTATAGATTGTTTTTTTTGAGTATTGTCTATATTTTTATCCTGCTGCACCATTTACTCCTTCTTCCATAAGCCTAATCCTTTTTCTCTTGCTTCTTGATAGCATTTTTTGAATTCTTCTTGATACTTAACATTTGGTGGTACGGTTAATGGCATTGCATAGCCATTACATATAATTTCTTTATTTAACATCTTTCCGTCTTTTAAGTATACATATGCGAGCAATCTGCCATACCTATCTCTTTGCTGAACGTCAAACTCTAAATAAACTTTATCTCCAGGTTTTACTAATGACTTTGTAAATTCCTTTGCTTTTTGACCAAGCTCTATAACTTTTTCAGCGTCTCCAAGCTCTCTTTGCTTCTCAACTCTCTTATTCATTCTACTTTCCGGTGTATCAACCCCGATTAATCTCACATGCTCTTTTTGACCATTAAATATTACTACGATTGTATCGCCATCTATCACATGGTCAACAGTAGCCTCTGGAAAGTTTAAAGTTTTAGATTCAGAAGTACTTGAATTATTAGAATTTCCATTTTTATTAGAACCTACGCAAGAAAACTGAAAGCTTATTAACAATGCTAAGAGTAAGACTAAATAATGCTTAACTACCTTCATCGGCCCCTCCATATTTTAAATAAAATTAAATACGTCGGATGAGAAATTCAATAAAAGTAGGAGATACTTCGCCGGCTGCAGAATGACAAAGGATGCTTACCATTCAACCTTTCTCTGTCATCCTGAAGACGCAAGTCCGAAGGATCTCCTTTACAAATTCTATAAAAACCACTAACTTCTAACCCTAAGGTATATTTTAAAATTTTAAAATAAAATAAGCAAGCAAGATAAAAACTTTTCACCATCTCACTTTCCTACAACTGCTTCGTCTGTGTCTAATGCAGGTTTTTTAGATTCTAACGCTACGACTTTAACAAAGTTATTAATTTCTTCTTTAAAGTTGTCTAATATATGTTTAGCTATTTTGCTTTCTGTATAGGCAACATGTTTCAGTAGGAGTTTGTTTATCTCTTCTATGTCTTCCTCTTCGAGTGCTTCAGTTTTTACATACGATTTATTAATTTTTCTATCTACTTCACCTTCTGGGTCATAGATGTAAGCTGTTCCGCCGGTCATACCAGCTCCAAAGTTTATGCCTATTTTTCCAAGTATTAAAACTGTTCCTTCTGTCATGTATTCGCAACCATGGTCTCCAACACCTTCAACTACTGCCGTAGCTCCACTGTTTCTTACTGCAAATCTTTCTCCAACCATTCCGGAGATATAAACTTGTCCACCTGTAGCTCCATACAGTATTGTGTTGCCAGCAATTACATTTTTATGACTTTCGCCTTTGAATTCTCTTGGTGGTTTGATTATGATTACTCCACCAGCCATTCCTTTGCCTACATAATCGTTTGCCTGTCCTGTTAAAGATAAAATCATTCCCGGAACACAGAATGCACCAAAACTTTGCCCTGCTGTTCCTCTTAAATTAAGCTCTAATTTACCTGTTCTTAAACCTCTATCTCCATATCTCTTTACGATTTCATGGGCTATTCTTGTTCCAAATGACCTGTAAGTATTTCTCAAAACATAAAAACCTGAATAATTTTCATCTTTTTCTATCGCAGGAAGTACATCTTTTAATACTTCTAAATCAAATGGTTGTTTTGACTGCGGTATCGGATTAGAGTCTTGGATACATTTGATTGGTTTGGAAAAGTCTGGTTTTTGTAATACATAGTCTAATTTCAATTTTTTAGCTTTGTAATGGTCTGTTGGTATAGCAGGTTTTAATAGGTCTACTCTTCCGATGATTTCGTCCAAGCTTTTATATCCCATATCTGCAAGATACTGTCTAACTTCTTGTGCAACAAACTTCAAGTAGTTGATAATATGCTCTGGCTTTCCTGGGAATTTTTCTCTAAGCCTTTTATCCTGGGTTGTTATTCCAACAGGACATGTATTTAAATGACACTGTCTTGCCATTACACATCCTTCAGCAATCATCAAAGCAGTTCCAAATCCAAATTCTTCTGCTCCAAGCAATGCTCCTATGATAACATCTCTACCTGTTTTGATTCCACCGTCTACTCTTAACTTAACCCTTCCTCTCAAATCATTATCTATTAAAGCTCTATGGACCTCCGGAAGTCCAAGTTCCCAAATAGTTCCGGCATGCTTTATAGATACTAACGGAGATGCTCCGGTTCCACCATCATGTCCGGAGATATGGATAATATCAGCAAAAGCTTTTGCTACTCCTGAAGCTACAACACCAATTCCGCTTTCTGATACAAGTTTTACAATTATCTTAGCCCTTGGATTTATCATTTTTAAGTCATAAATTAGTTGTGCTAAATCTTCTATTGAGTAAATATCGTGGTGTGGTGGTGGAGATATTAAAGTTGTTCCGGGTCTTGCATGTCTTAAAAATGCAATGTATACATCGACCTTTTTACCCGGTAGCTGTCCACCTTCTCCCGGTTTTGCACCTTGGGCTATTTTTATTTCTATCTCTTCAGCTGAATTTAAATATTCTGGCGTTACTCCAAACCTTCCCGATGCAACCTGTTTGATTTTACTATTTTTTATAGTTCCATATCTTGCCGGGTCTTCACCACCTTCACCGGAGTTTGATTTACCACCAATAGAGTTTAAAGCTTCTGCTATGGTCTCATGAGCTTCTCTGCTTAAAGCTCCGACAGACATTCCAGCACCGATAAATCTTTTCATTATACTTTCTATTGGCTCTACTTCTTCTATCGGAATTGGCGGTCTATCTGATGTTATTTCAAGTAAATCTCTCAGCTCTACGGGTTTTTCTGCATAAGCATATTCTGTAAATGCTTTATACTCCTCAAGCTTAACCTGTCTTACTGCCCTATGTAGAGAAGTTAAAGCTTTTGGATTCCAAGAGTGGAACTCTCCGCCTTCTCTTCTGTGTCTGTACTCTCCACCTACCGGAAGCTCTGTAAGCTCTCCTGAGAATGCTTTATTAAATCTTGCCAAAGTTTCCCTTGCTATCTCTAAAAATCCAATTCCATCAAGCTTAGAAATTGTTCCCGGGAAACATTTATCTATAACTTCCTGAGAAATACCAAGAGCTTCAAATAAACCGGCAGATCTATAACTTTTTATTGTAGCAATTCCCATTTTAGACATTATCTTTAAAAGACCTTCATTGACGGCTTTCTTATAATTCTTTACCGCTTCTTCAAAAGATAGTTCAAACTTACTGTCTTCTTCAACAAGATTTCTTATTATCTGTACAGCCATGTATGGATTCACTAAAGTAGCACCATATCCTATTAAGAAAGCTATGCTGTGAGTATCTCTAACCTCACCTGAATCTGCTATTATGCTAAATTTACTTCTTTTACCTTTTTTTGACATATAAGCATTAACAGCTCCAACAGCAAGACCCATAGGAATTGGAGCACCTTCAATAGATACATCTCTATCTGATAAGATTATGATTTCTTTTCCGTTATCTACCGCCTCTTCAACTCTTTGACAAATCTCATCTAAAGCCGGCTCTAACGCAGTATCGTAAGGTGGGAATATAGTTGGAATTATTTGGATTTTTTCTGGATACGTTTGTATAAGTTCTTGCATTTCGTTGTCAAAAATGATCGGTGAATCAAAAACAATCTGTTTTGCATGCTGTGGTGTCTCAAGTAAAAAGTTTTCTTTTTTTCCTACATATGTCTTTAAAGACATGACGGCTTTTTCTCTGATTGGGTCTATAGGTGGGTTTGTAACTTGAGCAAATCTTTGTTTAAAGTAAGAGGCAAGCATTTTAGGTCTTCTTGATAAAACAGATATAGGCGTGTCATTACCCATTGAGTAGATAGGCTCTGTTCCTTTAAGAGCCATTTCTTTAACAACCATGTTTATCTCATCTTTATCATATCCAAAGGTTATTAACTCTTTTAATACATCTTTTCTTTCTACTTCCGGAACATCCTTAGCCGGTATAAAAGGAGTAATATTTTCTTCTACCCATTCTTTGTATTTTTTATTTTTTACAAGTAGGTCTATAATCTCTTCTGAGAAATAGATTTTTCCTGTTTCTAAATCAAGAGCTATTTTGTCTCCCGGACCTAATCTTCCTTTTAATTTTACTTCTTCTTCCGGAAATTCTATAACCCCGACTTCAGAAGCCATAAGTATAGTATCTTCTGTAATTATGTACCTTGCCGGTCTTAGACCGTTTCTATCTAACTTTCCACCTATGATTTTCCCATCTGTAAATGCTATAGCTGCAGGACCATCCCAGCTTTCAAAAATACATGCAAAATATTCATAAAATGCTCTTTCTTCCGGTGTTAATCTTGTATCGTTTTCCCATGCTCTTGGAACTAATACATTAATTGCAGTTAAAATATCTTTTCCAGAATGGACTAAAAATTCTACTGCGTTGTCCAGAGATGCAGAATCGCTGTCAGTGTCGTTTGTAATTGGCAAAATATACTCTGCAAGGTCTCCCCATACTTCTCTAATGTCTTGATATTTAGCTTTTAGCCAATTTCTGTTTGCTGAAATAGTGTTTATTTCTCCATTATGGGCAAGCATTCTGAAAGGATGAGCAAGCTTCCAGTTAGGAAATGTGTTAGTTGAATATCTTTGATGGAATATTGCGAAAGCTGTTTCATAATCTTCATCTTGTAAATCATAGTAAAAATCTCTCAATTTTGGAGCTGTAACAAGTCCTTTATAAACTATTGTTCTTGAAGATAGAGAAGGAATATAAAAATCTTTGTAATCGGGATTATCAGAAAGCTTTTCAAGTTTTTTTCTTAAAATAAATAATTCTCTTTCAAAATTATCAACTTTTACACCTTCTTTTGATATAAAAGCTTGGTAGATCGTTGGCTGCGTTCTCTTTGCTATCTCTCCAATTTCAGCTTCGTTTATTGGAACTTCTCTCCAAGCCAAAAACTTAAATCTTTGATTTATTATATCTTCGATTTCTTTCTTTATAGATTCTTCTTTACCCTTCGGCAAGAAAAACATACCAACCGCAAAATCTTCAACAGACGGAGCTTTTATATTTAACTTTAATAATTGTTTCTCAAAAAACTTATATGGAATCTGTGTTAAAATTCCTGCTCCGTCTCCTGTTTTACCATCGGCACTTACAGCACCTCTATGGTCTAAGTTTGCAAGAGCTTCAAGAGCATTATGAAGAATTTTATGTGATTTTATGCCTTTGATATTTGCAATAAATCCAACTCCGCAAGCGTCTTTTTCTAAAATTTCTGACAATTCTACCACCTCTAAGTTTTTTGGTAAATAAATATTTTATTATAAAATCTAAAACTTTGCTTGGTATATTCAATGTGGAAGGTGCTGCAAAATTCTCATAAGCTTGACTTTGTATAGGTTATACCGGTTTGGGAAAATTCCGATTTTCTTGAATTCATAATATCACAAAAGTATTGTAAAGGTGATTTTTTGTTCAAACTATGATGAGGTCTTTCTGTGTTATACCATAGCATATATTGCAACATCTTTTTTTGATACATAACGATTTTTTAAAGATAAAGGATTGTTATTACTGCTTTTATACTCTTTAATCCATCTGTATATAGTAGATTTTGATGCACCAAAAGCTTCTACTGCAACCTTAACTGAATGTTTTAAATCAAATTCTACAACTTGTAATCTAAAGATTATTTCTGGATGTTTTTGTATAACATCATCTAATTCTTTTACTTGTTTTAAAAGCTTTCTTTCAAGTGTATTAATTCTCTGAATGTAGGTAGATGTTCCTACTTTCTTTCTCATTTTTATCCTCCGATTTTCATAATTTTAAATTCTTATATTATATTTTCCCATATTTCTTTTAGCTTATACA
>NZ_JAPYVU010000033.1 GCF_028276765.1 Sulfurihydrogenibium sp. | reverse complement strand
AAGGTAAAGCTAAAAAGTTAGCATTAGTGGCTGTAGCACATAAGTTATTAAGGCAGGCATATGGTGTATTAAGGAATAGAAAACCATTTGATGAAAATTTTTGTACTTGACATTTAACATAGAACATTCTGAGCGAAGCGAAGAATCTCGTCCTTGCCCTTTTATTGAAATTTTTTATTTAAAGATATAAAATGAACAGAAAGTATATTTAAAATCAGAGGTAAAAATCATGCAAGAGGCTAAAAAATTAGAGGTTATTATAAAAGAATTGCCAGAAGATTTAAGAAAAGAAGTTGAAGATTTTACATTATTTTTGTTAGAAAAAAGAAAAAGAGAGGAAGCAGAAAAGAAAAAACCAACTCTTTCATGGGCATGCGGGCTATCTGAATTTAAAGATAAATATACTTCTGTTGAATTACAGCATAAAGCCTTAGAATGGATGACTGAAAAAGCTCAATTTTGATTTTTACGATGCTTATCAGTATATAGTGGCAGAAAAGTTTGGTTTAACCATTGTAAGCTTTGATTCTGACTTTGATAAAACATATCTTGGCAGAAAGACACCAAATGATTTGATATAAGACAACATGTTTATGATAAAATAATAATTAAAAAATACTTTGAGAGGTTGAAAATGGAGCAAAACAATGCATGTAGTGATGAAATTGATTTATTTGAACTGTTTCAGAAACTCTATGAACAAAGATGGACAATACTTGGAATTACTGCATTAACTACTGTATTAGCTATTTTAGTTTCAATATTTATGCCAAAGGCTTATAAAGCAGAAGCTATGGTTGAGGTTCCAATAATTCAAGGTTCAAAAGTTATTGATATATCAGAAATTCAGGAAAGTATTAAAGTTTATAAAAAAGATGACACTTTGAAAGATATACTAAAAAATATTAAAGTTTTTCCTGTAAAAAACTCTCAAAATATGGCTAAGATAGAAGTAGAAGGTGCATCTCCACAGATGGCTAAAGAAAATCTTGAGAAAATCTTAGAGATAATTAATAAAAAATTATTCACGCAAAAAATAGAAGAGCTTAATAAAAAATATACAATCAGAGTAAATTCTATAAATCAAACTATTTCTGAGACTAACTCAAGGAATGATATAATCTATGATCCTTCTAAATTTGCTGATTTATTAACAGAAAAAGAGCAAATTCAAAAATGGTTGCAAGACCCAAAGTTTGTAATTTTAGCAACTGAAATTCAGACATCTTCAGAACCAGTCAGACCAAAACCATTACTTTATACATTAATAGGATTCATAACAGGAATATTCTTAGGTATATTTGTTGCACTTGTTAGAGAGGCTATTAAAAGTAGAAAGGTTAATTAAAGTATAAAAATTTATAAATTTCAGGGAGGAGAAATGAGTAATCATTTAGAATTAAAGGAGAAAATTCAGAAGAAAGAAGCAAAAGTTGGTATTATAGGGATGGGTTATGTGGGATTACCACTTGCCATTAGATTTGGCGAAGTTGGCTTTAAGGTTTATGGATTTGATATAGATGAAAGTAAAATTGAAAAATTGAAAGCTGGAGAAAGTTACATAAAACATATAGACAGTTCAAATATAAAAAGAGTTTCTCAAAATTTTTATCCAACATCTGATTTCTCAAAACTATCAGAAGTTGATGCGATAATTATCTGCGTTCCAACACCGTTAAACAAATACCATGAACCGGATATGACGTATGTATTTAGTACAGGAGAAACTATAGCAAAATATCTAAAAAAAGGACAGCTTGTCGTTCTTGAATCAACAACATATCCTGGCACCACTGATGAGGACCTGAAAGCCATATTGGAAAAATCCGGGCTTAAAGCAGGAGAAGATTTTTACCTTGCTTTTTCTCCGGAGAGAGAAGACCCAGGGAACAAAGAATTTGATATATCAAGAATTCCTAAAGTTGTAGGTGGATATTCTCCAAAATGTTTAGAAGTTGCAACCGAACTTTACAGTAATATAACCCAAAAGGTGGTACCTGTATCTTCAACAAAAGTTGCAGAAGCGGCAAAAATATTAGAAAATACATATAGAGCTGTAAATATAGCACTTGTCAATGAATTAAAGTTGTTATTTGATAGAATGGGAATAGACATATGGGAAGTTATTGAAGCTGCTAAGACAAAACCATTTGGATTTCAAGCCTTTTATCCAGGACCAGGTTTAGGCGGTCATTGTATCCCTGTAGACCCATTTTATCTAACATGGAAAGCCAAAGAATACGAATTTCATACAAGATTTATAGAACTTGCGGGAGAAATAAACACAAGTATGCCTTACTATGTAGTTAACAAAACAATGGAAGCTTTAAATAATATTGGAAAATCAATTAAAGGAGCTAAGATACTTATTCTTGGTGCAGCTTATAAAAAAGATGTAGATGACCTAAGAGAATCTCCTTCACTTAAAATAATAACCTTACTTCAAGATAAAGGAGCCATAGTTGACTATAATGATCCATATATCCCAGAAATACCGCCATTGAGAAAGTACAGCTTAAAAATGCATTCTGTTGAATTAACAGAAGAAAACTTGAAATCGTATGATGCTTTAGTGATAGTTACAGACCATTCAGTTTATGACCCTGAATTCATTTTAAAAAATGCTAATCTAATTATTGACACCAGAAATCTTATTAAAGCAAAAGACCCTAAGGTTATAAAAGCATAATTGGAGGAAAAAATGAAAAAAAATTTTGTATTGATGGGAGCAAGTGGCTATATTGCACCAAGACATATGAAAGCCATTAAAGAAACCAATAATGAATTAGTAGCCGCATACGACCCTTATGATGGTATTGGAATAATAGATAGCTATTTTCCAAATGCGTATTTTTTTACAGAATTTGAACTTTTCTTTAACTTTATAAACGAGTTTAACAAAAACCAAGAAAAGATTGATTACGTTAGTATCGCAACACCAAATTATCTCCATGAACCGCATATAAAGTTTGCGCTGTTAAACGACGCTGACGCAATTTGTGAAAAACCTTTAGTTTTATATCCAGAACAAATAGACCATCTTAAAAAAATAGAAAATGAAACCGGTAGAAAGGTTTATACGATACTGCAGTTAAGACTTCATGAATCAATTTTGGCTTTGAAACAAAAAATAGAGAAGGAACTACAGGAAAATCCAAATAAAGTGTATGATATAGATTTAGTTTATCTAACAAGCAGGGGAAGATGGTTTTTTGTATCCTGGAAAGGGGATGAGAAAAAAAGCGGGGGGTTAGCTACAAATATTGGTATACACTTTTTTGATATGCTATCTTGGATTTTTGGTCCAGTTGAAGAAAATATAGTTCACATTAAACAGCCTGATGTTAATGCAGGATATTTAAAATTAAAAAATGCAAGGGTAAGATGGTTTTTATCTGTAAATTATGAATATATTCCAGATAATGTTAAAGCACTTGGAAAAAGAACGTTTAGAAGCATAACTGTAAATGGTGAAGAGTTTGAGTTTAGCGAAGGTTTTACTGAATTGCATACTAAATCGTACGAAGATATCTTAAATAAAGGTGGTTTCGGACTTGATGATGCTAAAAATTCAATAGTGATTGTTTCTGACATTAGGAATGCAACACCCATAGGCTTAAAAGGGGATTACCATCCATTTTGTAAAAAGGTTAGGAGTTAGCGTATGGAAGTATTTATACATCCGTCTTCATATGTTGATGAAGGTGTAGAAATAGGTAGTGGAACAAAGATTTGGCATTTTTCACATATACTAAAAGGGAGTAAAATTGGCGAAAATTGCATAATAGGTCAAAATGTTATGATAGGTCCGGACGTTTCTATTGGAAATAGATGTAAAATTCAAAATAATGTTTCTATTTACAAAGGTGTTGAATTAGAAGATGATGTGTTTTGTGGACCATCCTGTGTTTTTACTAATGTGGTTAATCCGAGAGCTTTCATAGAAAGAAAGCAAGAATTTAAAAAAACCTTAGTAAAAAAAGGTGCGACCATTGGAGCAAATGCAACCATTGTATGCGGAACAACTATTGGAAAATATGCTTTAATAGGTGCTGGGTCTGTAATTACAAAAGATGTTCCAGATTATGGATTGGTTTATGGAAATCCAGGAAGGTTGATGGGCTATGTTTGTAAGTGTGGAACAGTTTTAGTTAATAAAGGTGTCGTAAAAGGGAAAGTTTTAGAAGATAGTAAACTATCTTGTGAATACTGCGGAAGTATATATTTTTATGACAAAAAAGACTTTTATCCAATCAATGAAAAGATATAAAAGAGGTGATGCTCTATGAAATTAAAAGCAATCAGAGTTAAAGATGGTTTTTTGATACCCTTAACTGACCACTTAAAAGACAAAAAAGAAATAACAGTAGAAGTTTACGAAGAACCTTTAAAAACAGAATTTATTGATTTTTTGTATAAAATTTACAAGGGCAAAGATAATATTTCTAATTTTTCTGATGATGAGATGTTAGAAATAAGCTTAAAGGAAAAATATGGATTATAAAATAATATGGGATAACAATGTAATCTTAGATTTACTTTTATTAAGAACAAAAGATAATCCTTATATTTTTGAAATTGAAAAATATGTATCAGATTACAAAATACCAATTTATCTATCTTCATCACAACTTCATAACCTAAAATTTATTTTTTCTAAACATTTAAAGGGTGCAAATATAAACGTAAATGTTAATGTTATCTTAAGAAAGTTTGTAGAAACTCATAATGTTAGAGTTTTAAAAACACCATCTTATGATATTATAGACAAATGGTATTCAGACTTTGATATAGAAGATGAGCTTATAAGATTGACGGCAGAAACTTTTGATTTATATGTCTTAACAAGAGATGAAAAATTTTTAGAAACTGTTAAAGATAAAGGAGTTCATCCAAAAGATTTTATTTCTTTTATTTCAAACAGTACTGAAAATCAAAAAATCAGTATGCTTGACCTAACTCGGGAAACTTTGTATATCTATCATAAAATAGAAAAAAATATGGATAAAGTAATAAAGGAATCTAATTTTATTCTTGGTCCTGAAGTAAAACA
This sequence comes from Sulfurihydrogenibium sp., assembly GCF_028276765.1. Classification (NCBI taxonomy): domain Bacteria; kingdom Pseudomonadati; phylum Aquificota; class Aquificia; order Aquificales; family Hydrogenothermaceae; genus Sulfurihydrogenibium; species Sulfurihydrogenibium sp. The sequence goes on along the minus strand of NZ_JAPYVU010000033.1, from coordinate 15,845 downwards.
ACTTGAAGAGAAAGCTGCAAGATATCTTGGGGTAAAGCATTGCATAGGGTGTTCTTCTGGCACAGATGCTTTGGTTTTATCACTAAGGGCATTAGCCATCAAATTAAAAGGGAAAGAGTATTTTGATAAAACTGATGAAATCATAACAACACCTTTTACATTTACAGCAACTGGAGACGCAATTTTAAGAGCTGGCGCAACGCCAGTATTTATCGATATTGATTTAGATACTTACACTATAGATACAGAGAAAATAAAAGAATATTTAAGAACAAGTAAAAACGTTGCAGGAATTATACCCGTACATCTTTATGGTCATCCGGCTAATATGGATGAAATCATGCAAATAGCAAAAGAGTATAATCTTTTTGTAGTTGAAGATGTGGCACAAGCATTTGGCGGAATGTGGGATAATAAAAAGCTCGGATCTATCGGAACAACAGGATGCTTTAGCTTTTTCCCTTCAAAGAACCTTGGTGGATTTGGCGATGGTGGTATGGTTTCTACTAACGATGATGAGCTTGCTGAAATAATTAGAATGCTTATAAAACATGGTGGTAAAGATAAATATAACGTTGACCATATAGGATACAACGCAAGACTTGATACTCTTCAAGCTGCGATAATTTTAGCTAAATTTGATATCATAGATGATTTTAATGAGAAAAGAAGAAAGATAGCAAAAATATATACAGAAGGTTTAAAAGAAATAAAATGGTTAAAAACTCCGATTGAAAAAGAAAAAGCATATCATGTATTCCATCAATACACAATTTTATTAACAGGTAAAAACCGAGAAGAGATTCAAGAAAGACTTAAGCAACAAGGCATATCAACCATGGTTTATTATCCTTATCCACTTCATAAAATGAAGGTGTTTATAAACAATGGTATGAAGGTTTATGGAAGTTTACAAAACAGCGAGTATGCAGCTAAGAATGTTTTGAGTTTACCTATTGAGCCATTATACGATGAAAAGATTATTTATAACGTTATTGAGAAACTAAGGGAGATGTGAGAGGTTTTGATAAATGAAAATTTTAACAGTAGTAGGAGCAAGACCACAGTTTATAAAGCTTGCACCATTATCAAAGATCCTAAGAGAAAATGGGATAAATGAGATTATAGTTCATACTGGTCAGCATTATGACGAAAACATGAATGACTTGTTTTTTAAAGAGCTTGAAATACCTGAGCCAGACTATAATCTTGGCATCGGTTCAGGCAGTCATGGAGAACAAACTGGAAGAATGTTAGTTGAAATAGAAAAAATTATATTAAAAGAAAATCCAGATTTGGTCATTGTTTATGGAGATACAAACTCTACTTTGGCTGGTGCGTTAGCAGCATCCAAATTGCATGTAAAATTAGCTCATGTGGAGGCTGGATTAAGAAGCTTTAATAAAAGAATGCCTGAGGAGATAAACAGAGTTTTGACTGACCATGTTTCAGATATTCTTTTTTGTCCAACTCAAACTGCAGTAGAGAATTTAAAAAATGAAGGAATTACGAATGGTGTTTATCTTGTTGGTGATGTAATGTTTGACGCTTTACTACATTTTTCTAAAATTAGCGATATAAAGAGTAATATTTTGGAAAGGTTAAATATAAAACCAAAAGAATATTATCTTGCCACTATCCATAGAGCTGAAAATACGGATAATTATGAAAGACTTAAAAATATTTTAACTGCATTTTCCAAGCTGGATGAGATGGTTGTATTTCCTATCCATCCAAGGACAAGAAAAATGATAAACTATTATGGACTAGATGATTTGCTTGAAAATAATAATGTCAAAGTAATAGACCCTGTTGGCTATCTTGATATGTTAAAATTAGAAAAGAATGCTAAAGCAATATTAACAGATTCTGGCGGGGTTCAAAAAGAAGCGTTTTGGTTAAAAGTTCCATGCATTACTTTAAGAGATGAAACTGAGTGGATAGAGACTGTCAATCTTGGTTGGAATAGATTGGTTGGTAGTAATGTTGAAAAAATATTAGAAGCGGTAAGAGATTTAAAGTTCGGTACTGATGTGGATTTTGATAATGATTTTTCAGCTAAGAAAATGTATGAGATAATTAAAAAATTTTAGGAAAATTAAAGTATGAGAAAAGATTATATCCTCACTTTTATAACTGAAATTACAACTATAGGAAGTGGCTTATTGGTTTATAAATTAGCAGTTGATATTTTAGGAAACGAAGGTTTTTCAGAATATGTTTTAGTTAGAAGGATAATCTCCTTCCTATGGTCCGCTTTAATTTTAGGAATGGGTGTTGCAATTCCAAGGTATATTGGATATTCTTATCCTAATTTTAGAAAAGCAAATACCTATTTTATTGCCGGTTTTACAATTCTTTTTTTTGTTGTATTGATTTTTTCTTTATTAATAAATCTTTTTCCGAAAAATGTTGCATTTTTGCTTTTTGGAGATAGTAAATATTATTATCTTATATTTCCAATTAATATTATGTTAATAGGTTTAATATTTCATTCTCTCTGTTATATTTATTTTTTAGGAAATTTATCAATGATTAAAGCCAATTTTCTACAACTCATAAATATAGGAATAGTTCCGCTTTTGGCCTTCTTTTTAACAGATAATTTAAAAGAAATAATTTTACTAAATGGTTTGACTGTAATTTTGGTATCTTTTATTTTTTTGGCAAGCATTGCGAAAAGCATTACATTTGAGAGAAATGAAATATATACAAACATAAAGGAATTAATGGTTTATGGAACCCGACGGGCTCCTGGTGATTTTGGATTGTCTGGATTATTCTCAATACCTTCAACTATTGTTGCTCATGTATCAGGAGTTACTGTTGCTGGATATGTAGCATTTGGAACATCCCTGCTAAGTATTATTGGAGCTGGTTTTAAACCTTTGGATCTAATACTTTTACCGAAAGCAAGTCGATTAGTAGCCAATAATGATTTTAAAATTTTAAAAACCTATATAATAAAAATCTTAAAAATAACTTTTATATTAACAGTTTTAGGAATTGTTTTTTTTGAAATATTTGCAGATGAAATAATTCTAATTTATTTAGGCACTCTAAATTCTGATCTTTTAATAATTACAAGAATAATCATTATTGCAAGTGTAGGCTATACTATATATGTAATAATAAGAAGCATTATTGATGCGTATTATGTTGAAGCAATAAACACAAAAAATATCTTTATAAGTCTTGTATTTTTTTTATCAACTTCCTTTGTAATGATTTTATTAAAAAAGAGCTACATATTTTTTGTGATAAATTTTGTTATTTCTATTATTTTACTTGGTATTTTAACTTTAATAGAAGTAAAGAGGTTATTAAATAAGGATGAATTTAAAATTTATTAATTCTCTTTTGTATATAGGACTCTACAGTTTTTCGCTATATGTTTTTACAAATTTTATATGCCCTGTATATTCTTATGAAGGATATAATTTATATATGAATTATGGCAAAATGCTCACTTCAATTTTCGTTATAATTTTTATCAGTCTTATTTTACCTTCAAAAATTAAGAAAGTATCCGATTTTCTCCTTCATATTCATTTCATTTTTCCTATATTGTTTATGTTAGTATTATATTCTGCCGAAAATCTTAGCTCTTACTACATGTTTATGACAATTTTTTGTTTTCTTATAATTTATGCTTTAGTTAGCATTAGACTTCCATTTAGAGATATAAGGATTATAAGGATTATTAAAATCAACATGAAATGGTTAATTAGAATAATTTTTTTACTATCTTTTGCTTTTCTAATTATTTTAATAGTAACTCATAAACAATATTTTAATCTTGACATTACAAAAGTGTATATGTATAGATTTCTATTAATTGAAATGGAAGAAGGATGGATGGCATATTTGATCCATTCAATTTTTCCAATTTTATTAAGCTTTCTATATACATATTCTTTAGTGTATAAAAAAATATTTTTGCTTATAATAGCTCTGGTATTTTTTGTTTTGAATTTTGCCTTTACATCCCACAAACAATATCTCTTTTTACCATTTTTTATCCTTGGTGTATTTTTGATATTAAAAAGCAGGTTTCCTATTCAAAGAATTATAACAGGATTAATCTTATTAATTGCATTTGCTGTTTTTATTGATTATCTTTGGTTAGAAGTTTGGGCAAAGGCATTAATAATAAATAGATTCTTATTTGTTCCTGCCCAATTAAATTTTTTTTATTACGATTTTTTCTCACAAAATCCTAAAACATTCTGGACTGATAGTAAATGGCTGTTAATAGGTAAAATCATCGATTATCCATATTCTTTACCATTACCAATGGTTATAGGTAATGCATATTTTAACGACCCAAAAATAATTGCTAATACAGGCTGGATAGGTTCTGGTTACGCTCATGCGGGTTTTTTTGGAATGATGATTTATGCAATAGTTATAGGGTTTATATTTAAATTTCTTGATTATAAAGCAAAAATACTGAATAAAAATTTTATAATAATTAGTTTTTCACCGTTTATAATTTCTTTGCTTCTTTCTATAGATCTAAAAACAGTATTTTTATCTAACGGATTGTTTGTATACATGATAATGCTTACAATGTTAAAACCGGATAAGGGAGCTATGGAAAATGAAAATAACTAAAATCTGTCATCTTACTTCAGTTCACTATAGATATGATACAAGAATATTTCTTAAAGAGTGTAAAACTCTTTCCGATGCTGGTTTTGATACTAACTTAATAGTTGCAGATGGTAAGGGAGATGAAGTTATCGACAGAATTAAAATCTATGATGTCGGAAAACCAATAAATAGAAAAGAAAGGATGCTTAAGACAACAAAAAAGGTTTTTAAAAAAGCTTTAGAAATTAATGCTGAAATTTATCATTTTCATGATCCAGAACTTATACCTATTGGAATAAAGTTAAAAAAACTTGGTAAAAAAGTTATTTATGATGTTCATGAAGACGTACCAAGAGATATATTAAGTAAGTCTTATTTAAATAAATTTTCAAAACTATTGCTTTCAAAAATTATTGAAATCTACGAAAATTATGCTGCAAAAAAGTTTGATTACATAATAACTGCTACACCTTATATAAGGAACAGATTTAAAAAGCTAAATCCAAATACTATTGATATTAATAATTTCCCTCTGTTAAATGAGTTTTATTCTATAGATTTGAAAAATAACAAAGAAAATGCTGTTTGTTATATTGGCAATATAACCAAAATAAGAGGTATTGTAGAACTCATTAAATCATTAGAATACGTTGATGTGACTTTGTATCTAGCTGGCGAATTCGAAAGTGAAGATTTAAAAAAGGAGGTAATGCAATTAATGGGATGGAAGAAAGTTAAGTATTATGGTTATGCACGTAGAGAAAAAGTTAGAGAAATCTTAACAAGTGTTAATGCTGGTATAGTTACTTTCCTACCAGAACCTAACCATATTAACGCAATGCCAAATAAACTCTTTGAATACATGTCAGCATCCTTACCTGTAGTTGCATCAAATTTTTCTTTATGGAAAGAAATAGTTGAAAAAAATAACTGTGGTATTTGCGTTGATCCAGCTAAACCAGAAGAAATAGCTAAAGCAGTTGAATACTTGATGACTCATCCCGATGAAGCCAGAGAGATGGGAAAAAATGGAAGAAAGGCGGTTTTAGAAAAATACAATTGGGAAAAAGAAAGTGAAAAACTATTGGAGGTCTATAAAAAGTGTGTGGAATAATAGGAATAGTTTCCAATAAAGGATTAACATCAAATATTTTTAAGAATGCTTTAAATAAACTTAAACATCGTGGGCCAGACGATGAAGGTTATCTTTTATATAATGGGAAAGATATTTTACAATGTAGTGGTTCTGATACTGTAGAACCTTTAAAACAGCAATTTATACCGATTGAAGAAATTTCCAATTTTAAACCATTTTTATTCCTTGGTCATAGACGTCTTTCTATTATTGATCTTTCTCCCGCTGGACATCAACCAATGGAATACAATGGTGATAATCTATGGATTGTGTATAATGGTGAAATTTATAACTATAAGGAGTTAAGAAAAGAATTAGAAAGAGATGGCTATAAATTTAAAACTAATACAGATACAGAGATAATCCTTGCATCTTACCTAAAATGGGGATATGAATGTTTAAATAAATTTAATGGAATGTGGGCATTCTGTATATGGGATAAGAGAAAAAATGTTTTATTTTGTGCAAGAGATCGGTTTGGCGTAAAGCCTTTCTATTATTATTTTGATGGAGATAGTTTTGCATTTGCTTCTGAGATAAAAGCATTGATTGATTTACCATTTATTAATACAGTACCAAATGGCGAAGCTATTATTCCATATTTATATTTTGGACTCCATGATTTTGGAGAACAAACATTTTTTCAGGGAATAAAACAACTTTTACCAGGCCATTTTTTAATATTTGACATAGATACAAAAAGTATAGAATTAAATAAATATTATGAAATAAAATTTAACCCAGAGTTAGGAAAATATGATAATAAAAAAGCAAAAGAGTATAGTGAAGAATTTTTTAATTTATTTAAAGATGCAGTAAGATTAAGATTAAGAAGTGACGTATCTGTGGGTACAAGCTTATCAGGAGGATTAGACTCTTCTTCAATAATTTGTATAATGTCTTATTTATTAAAAACAGAACCAGAATACCAAAAAGTTACAGGTAAAAAAATTAAATCTTTTACTGCGGATTTTCATAATTTTCAACTTAGCGAAAAAAAGTATGTTGATGAGATATTATTACATTGCGATAATATAGAAGGATACTTTACTTATCCTAATGCAGACATGCTTAAGAAAGACCTAAATGATTTAATTTATCATCAAGAAGAACCTTTTACATCACTCTCAGTTTATGCTCAGTACTGTGTAATGAAGCTTGCACAAAGCCACGATGTAAAGGTACTCCTTGATGGTCAAGGTGGAGATGAACTATTAGCAGGATATGTTCATAAACACGTTCCATTATTTTTTGCCAACCATATTTCTCAAGGGAGAATTTTGGACTTATTGAAGAATAAAGATTTCTTGAATATTAGTTATCTAATAAGAACTTTTTTTATCTTTTTACCGAAGACTATTCAATATAACTACCTTATTTCAGCAAACACACATTATTTTAGACCACCTCCAAAGAATATAAAAGATATTTTGATAGACTTTGTAAGCAAAGAATATTCAAGATCTTCCTTAAATGAGAATTTAATTTATGAAATCAAGACAGGATTATTAAAGCTATTGAGATATGAAGACCGCAACTCCATGGCTTTTAATATAGAGACAAGATTACCTTTTCTTGATTATAGAGTTGTAGAATTTCTGATGAATCTTCCAGCTTCTTATAAAATTCATAACGGATACAGTAAATGGTTGTTAAGATTATCAATGGACGGTATACTTCCAGAAGGGATTAAGATGAGAAAAGATAAAATAGGTTTCGCAATTCCTCAAAAAGAATTTCTTGAAAATTTATCTGAATTATTTAAGAAAGAATTATTAAATGATGAGTCTATATTAAATTTCTTGAAGGAGTATATTGATGTAAATAGAATAAAATGTGATTATGAAAAACTTATTAAACAGGAACAATTCACAAGAAAAGGAATATTATGGAGAATATACAACTTGGGCATTTGGTGGAAACAATTTTTTAAGAAAAATTAGAATTTTTGGGTAATTCATAAACAATATACTTTACCCTTTTAGTAATAAGTATAGAGATTTTCTTTATCGCAGTATGGAGTTTGAATATTATTATTTAGAAAAAGAGTTGATTAAACACATGGAAAAAATACCATCTTACATCGGGTCGTTGTATATATAAAACAGAAAATGTCTTTACTTGTCAAGACCATTGTATAAGTCATACCGGTTTGGGAAAATTCCGATTTTCTTGAATTTATAATATCACAAAAGTATTGTAAAGGTGATTTTTTGTTTAAACTATGATGAGGTCTTTCTGTGTTATACCATAACATATATTGCAGCATCTTTTTATTAAACTCATGAATATCTTCTAATTCGTAATCTTCGTAGTACATGATAAATTCATCCTGTAATGTCCTATTCATTCTCTCTACATATGCTTGTCCTTTTGGATATCTTGGATAGTTAAAATAATGTTTTATATCTTTTTTCTTTAATGCTTTGGTAAACTCACCTAAGAATTCACTTCCGTTATCTGTCTGTATACCTTTTATCTCAAATGGCATTACGTTTATTAATTTCTCTAAAAAGTCTTTTGCATTTTTACTATTTAGCCTGTCATATGCAAAAGTAAAGGACATTCTTGTTTTTACATCTTTGGCTACAAAGATATAAACTTTTCTACCATTTACATATTCATGCTTAGTATCTATTTGTACCAATTCTCCTGGTTTTGTTGGTTTTTTGTCTTTATATCTATCTTTCTTTGTTTTCTTTTTATCTTCTTTCACCATTAGCTTTCCGGTTCTTCCGTTAATTGTGATTCTTTGCCTGGCGTACTCATGATTTAATTTATTTTCATCTTTAAGCATTTTTATTATATTTCCAATTGAACTTACAGATATCGTAGGAATATTGTGCTGCTTACAAAGCTCATCAAGTAAAACCTTTATTTTTTCTTTTCCAAGTTTAGGATGCTTTTTTCTTATTTCTAAAACTAACTGTTTATGTTTTTCTGTTATTTTTTGTAATTTTTCTAATTTCATTCCTTTTTTTGATACATAATGATTTTTAAGAGATAAAGGATTGTTATTACTGCTTTCATACTCTTTAATCCATCTGTATATAGTAGATTTTGATACACCAAAAGCTTCCACTGCAACCTTTACTGAATGCTTTAAAGCAAATTCTACAACTTGTAATCTAAAGATTATTTCTGGATGTTTTTCCATAACATCATCCAATTCTTTTACTTGCTTTAAAAGCTTTCTTTCAAGTGTATTAATTCTCTGAATGTAGGTAGATGTTCCTATTTTCTTTCTCATCTTTATCTCCCGATTTTTATGATTTTAAATTCTTATATTATATTTTCCCATGTTTCTTTTAGCTTATACAGACCATGTAGAGACTTTCCAAAAATTAAAAAACTTTTCCTCAAAATTAAGACTGACAAGATTAACAAAATATATAAGTTAAAATCATGTAGAAATTCCAAATAATAGCCCAAGCAATAGCTAACTTCTTAGCTATATCTTCTCTTTTAACTTTAAACACTGAATTTGCTTTATTTTTTATATTACCAAATGAATTTTATATTACATTTGAATTTCTGACCCATAGGTATTTTAAAAATCAAGTATAATATTATTAGGAATCCTGTTAAAGGAAAAGCTTCAAGAAAAACAAAAGAAATAGGAGGTAGAATATGACACTAAAAAGAATTTTTTTAATGATGTTTGCTCTGATTTTTGTTACTAAGAATTTTTATGTAATTAATAAGGATTTCATAATTGGCTTTTGTTCCTATCCTAAAAACATTATATCTAGCTGATAATGGTACAGATTACAATAGGAAGTAAAAACTTAATCATATATAAAAGTCATGTTTGAAATATTAAGCGCTATCAACAAAAAATATTTGTTAACGATTATCCCCCAGGTAGAGGCAAATTGCTTGAAGTTTTTAGTCAAACTTCAGACTATTTAATAGTTGGATTATATCCTATACCGGAAAAACAACCAGAAGAAGTTTATAAAGTGATCAAAGAAACTGTGGAAACCTATAAAAAACCAGTAATAGCCTTGATTCAGACTTTTGGCAAATATCAGTATCCTTCTTATAACAGAAATGAGATAACAGGTCGTCCACCTTCTCTAACAGAAATAGAGCAAATGGTAAATTTAGCTATCAAAGCTGGTGCAAGTGGAATTGTTTTTTATTCTTTATTTTGCATTGAAAAGCTACCAGATGGAAAGGAACGACTAGAATTTATTAAAAAGTTAGCAGAGAATTTGAAAAAGGGTGATAAATGAGTAAAAAAGATTTGGTATCAGTCATTATGCCAAATTATAATAGAGCAAAATATATTTCGGAAGCTATTGAATCGGTTATTTCTCAAACATATCCTATTTGGGAATTAATGATTATTGATGACTGTTCAACAGATAATTCTGTAAATATAATTGAAGAATATGTTGCAAAAGACGAACGCATTAAGCTAATTAGATTACCTAAAAATAGCGGGCCTGCTATCGCAAGGAATACAGGAATAGAGGTTGCAAGTGGACGATATATTGCTTTTTTAGACAGCGATGATGTATGGCTGCCTTATAAATTGGAAAAGCAAGTCAAATTTATGAGAGAGAATAATCTTTCTCTGGTTTATTCAGCCTATTACATAATTGATAAGTACGGTTTTGTAAAAGGAATTAGAAATATAAAAGAAAAAATTAGCTATAAAGACTTATTAAAAACAAATTGGATTGGAAATCTTACAGGAATTTATGATGCTCAAAAACTCGGCAAAGTTTTTATGGAAAATGTTGGGCATGAAGATTATGTTTTATGGTTAAGCATACTTAAGAGGATTGATTATGCTTTCGGTATAAATGAACCCTTAGCTAAATATCGGGTCTTGCCTAATTCGTATTCAAGTAATAAATTTAAATCTATTAAATCAATGTGGAATATTTATAGAAGTATAGAACGTTTGGATTTACTGCATAGCATTTATTATTTGGGGAACTATATCTATTATGGAATAAAGAAAAGGTTTAGGGAATTGCCGTTATTGATAGATCGAGATTTATAAGAAACAAGAATACGCTAGAGTGAATTACTCGTCTTAATGGAAGTGCGCAGTTTCTTACTTCAATGTGTAATATCTTTTTAGGTGTCTTGTAAGAGATATATCATCCATCAGAACACGCTCCACAGGTTTAAATTCGGACTATTCCACCCTTACTATTATTATTGACTTGGTTATAATCAATAGTTATTCAATGATTATTACTATAAAACCAACTTCTCTTTTTATAAGTAGATTTAGAATTCATTATCAAATTGCGAAAGATGAGGATTTCTTGATAGATTGTTGTTAAAGTAAAGGCTAAAAAACTCCTGATTTGACCTTAATAATGAAAGTATTTCTTAAGTATTCCATTTAAAAATCTTCAATAAATAAAGCATAACTTTGGGCACCTTAAATTTAACTATCCTAAAATACAGCCATGTATAAAATACCATAAACAAAACAGAAAAGAAAGCTAAAAAGATAACATTATCATAAAACAAAACTGCAGGAATAGCACATATAAGCTCTAAAAACCACAAATAAGGAGACGTGAGTGAATTTAATATGATATCTTGATATTTATTAAACAGAGCCGGTCTAACAACTCTTTTATGTATAAGCATATGAAAATGAACTGGGTCTGGTTCGAAAGGAGAAGATCCTCTTAAATATTTTTTTCTAATCATTGAAAAAATTGTTTCATAAATTGGATACATTAATAGCAATAACGGAAACCATGCTGATACTTCCTTATGTCCTTCAACAAGCATAACACCTACTAGTCCTGCTAAAAATCCAATTAGATAAGCTCCTCCATCTCCAAGAAAAATCTTGCCATAAGGAAAATTCCACACAAAAAAACCAATTAAAGCACCTATAATGGTTAAGCATACATTAAAAAGAAAAACATCTCCAACCAAATAAGAAACATAAGCATATGCAGAAAATATGATTATAGCCACGCCAGAAGCAAGCCCGTTAAAACCATCAATGATATTTACAGCATTGGAAACACCAGCTAAAGCAAAAGCAGTAAAAATGACTGAAAAGAGAGTAAATTCAGAGAGTAAATAGTCTAATCCTGGTAAGTCAACTCTTGTTAAATGCATGTCTATTAAAAAGTATACCAATATTCCGGATACAAAGGCAGCAATCAGCCTTTCTTTTGGACCAACCTTTCTTGTAAAATCTTCTAAAATTCCGCCCAAAAATACAGGAGTAGAAGCTATTAAAAACTTAAAATAATAGTTTGCAATATCTGTATTTAATCTATAAACTAAAATCCCACTTAACCATAAAGAAATGTATATTGGCAAACCACCAATCCTTATAGCCTTCCAAGAATGGAACTTTTGAACCCCTGTATCATGGTCTAACCCTATCTTATTAGAATTTAGTTTTAAAATAAGAAATGTTAAAAAACCTGTTATTAAGAAGCTATATATTAGATAAATCATTTAATTTTCCCTCAAAGTTAAAATCTTAAAGTATATATAAAATTTTTACAATTTAACGTAGCGATATTACATAAAATTATAACTCAAAAAAACTTAAATATTGGAACTTGAAACCAATTAGCATTAAAATCCTTAGGATAACGGAAAGAACTTGTTTAACAAAAACATAATAGCAAGTAAATGTCTTTTATGAAAACAATTCTAATCTATTAATCTATTAATATAATGTCAATATATACCTTGGGGTGAGAAATTAGCGGTTTTTATAGAATTTAAAAAGAGATCCTTCGGACTTCGTCCTCAGGATGACGAAGAAAACTTGATAATCATATACTTGACTAGGGCAACCCTATTCGTCATTCTGAACGAAGAATCTCATGCTTTTAATGAATTTCTCACCCGACGTATCTTTTAATATAATGTCAATATATTAAAGAGGCAAAAATAAATCAAAGAGAAATTATAAAATAGCTACAGATAATTTAGTCAATTTCAATTTGAAACTGTTTCAAAAATCAACGTTATCATCCTGCGGCCGGCAAAAAATTTCTGCTCTTTTTTTCTCACTTATTCATTGTATGAGCAATTCATGAATTATCTTTTGTATCTAAATTCTTTTTTTTCAAAGCTTTTTATAAATTCTTCAAAATCTTTAATGTCTTCAAATCCATCAAATACAGATACAAATCTGAGATAAGACACGGGGTCTAACTCTTTGAGTTTATTCTTGACCAAATCTCCGATTTCTGCAGAACTAACTTTTAATTTTCCTTCATCAAGAAGATATTTTTCTATGTCGTCTGCTATCTGCTTGATCTGCTCTTGTGTAATTGGTCTGTTTTTGGATGCAAGCAGTATTCCTCTGATGATTTTTTCTTTATTAAATGGTTCTACTGTGTTATTTTTCTTGATAACTTCTATATGCTCTTCTTCGATTCTTTCGTAGGTTGTAAATCTGTATCCACAGTTTAGACATTCTCTTCTTCTTTTTATAACAACGCCTTCTTTAGATTGTCTTGTTTCTAAAACCTTATCATTGAGACTTCCGCATTTAGGACACTTCATGATAGTTGCTTAAAGCATTCATAAGCTTTATTTAATGTATCTTCTAAATCTCTTTGGCTATGTGCTGTGCTTAAGAAAAAGGCTTCAAATTGTGATGCAGGTAAGTATATTCCTTTTTCAAGCATACAACGGAAGAATTTTGCAAACTTTTTTGTGTCAGAGGTTTTAGCCGTCGCGAAATCTACAACTTCTCTATCTGTGAAAAATACGGTTATCATAGACCCAACTCTGTTAACTACAACCGGGACTCCTGTTTCCTGGGAGATTTTTTTAAATCCTTCTTCTAAAAATCTTCCTTTTTCATCGAGCTCTTGGTATGGATTTAGTTGTTTTAAAAGCTGGAGCTGTGTTAAACCTGCTGCCATTGCTAATGGGTTTCCAGACAGAGTTCCAGCTTGATATACAGGTCCAACCGGTGCTACATACTCCATGATTTCTCTTTTTCCACCGTAAGCACCAACAGGCAATCCACCACCTATTACTTTTCCAAAAGTGGTTAAATCCGGGTCTATATTGTAAAGTTCTTGAGCTCCACCGTATGAGAGTCTAAATCCTGTCATGACTTCGTCAAAAATAAGCAAAGTCCCGTATTTTCTTGTAATCTCTCTCAGTTTTTGATGGTATTCTTTAGATGGAGCTACAACTCCCATATTTCCAGCTACCGGCTCAATGATTACACAGGCAATATCCTCTCCAAATTTTTCAAATGCTTCTTCAACGGCTTCTATATTATTGTATGGTAAAACTATTGTTAAACTTGCCAATTCTTCCGGTATTCCGGGAGTTCCGGGTATTCCAAGAGTTGTCACGCCTGAACCGGCAGAAACTAATAAACTATCTCCATGTCCATGATAGCATCCGTCAAATTTTATTATTTTCTTTCTTTTTGTGTAACCTCTTGCAAGTCTGATTGCACTCATCGTAGCTTCTGTTCCGGAGTTTACAAATCTTACCATCTCGACAGATTTAACAGCATCTATCACAGCTTTAGCCATCTCTACTTCAAGCTCAGTTGGCGCTCCAAGGCTTGTTCCATAGTTAGAAATCTGCTTTATTGCGTTTATAACCTGGTCGTGAGCATGCCCTAAAATCAACGGTCCCCAAGATAAGACATAATCTATATATTCATTGTCATCAACATCCCAAATTCTACACCCTTTTCCTTTTTTTATGAAAATCGGTTCTGCTTCAACAGCTTTAAAAGCTCTAACAGGAGAATTTACACCACCAACCAAGTACTTTTGTGCTTCTTGAAAAAGCTCCTTAGATTTTTGAGTGTTCATCAAATCCTCCACATAGGAAAAAGTTAGAAAATATTATAACTTAAGATCGTCATTTCGCAGCTGAGCAAAATGGTGCACGTGCTTTTTGAAACAGCCTCAGAGTCTCACTCTACCACCTTATTTAAAAGAGAAAATCATTTACTTCGTTGTATATTAATCACAATGACCATAGTATCTTTTTATAAGATAAATTTGTTGCAAAATAAGAAGTAAAAACCGCAACGCTTAGCATACTATACATAATTACAAGCTGGAAAAATACAGCATGTAGCGGGTCAGCTCCGGCTAATACCATACCCGCTGTGATGCCCGGTATCCATATGATGCCAAGAGTTTTAAGATTGTTTAAGATAGGTATCATTGCTGCTTTAATAGAGTTTCTAATCTGAATTTTTTCTGCTTCTTTTAAAGATGCACCAACAACAAGAAAAGCTTCTATCAAATCTAAATTATTTTTAACATCGTTTCTAAATCTTTCTATTGTTTGAGTGTAAGCATTCAGAGCATTGCCTATAATCATTCCACCGATTGGAACAATCTCATTGGCTTTTAGCTGTAAAACTCCAAACAAAACTAAGATTCCTATAATTATAAATGAAGACAGAAATATTGATAAAAACGCAATTTTATAACCATCGTAAATTTTAACTGCCCTCTGTGCTGTAAATGTTGCAAATAATATCATAAAAAATAATATTAAAGTCAGCTTAAACGGATTAGAAAGCTTTAGAATGTATATTAAAGCATAGCCAAGTATCAAAAGTTGAAAAAAGGCTCTAATGCTGCTAATTAATACATCTTTTTCTAACCCTATCTTCTCTTTGTAGATGATGTACATTGAAATCAGTACAAGAGCATAAGAGAGAAAGAATTTATACTCAATATTCAATCTACAAACTCCCTACAGACTCTTTATAAAGTTTAATGCTGTTCTTCCGCTATAAGTTCCATATTCTGTTGCATAGGCTAATGCTTTTTCTATCAGCAATTTTTCATCTATGTTAATGTTGTAAATGGTGGCATAATGTTTTACTGTTTTTATAAAATTTTCTTTGTCGAATCTAAAAAATCCAAGTCTTAAACCAAACCTATCTACAAGAGATAGTTTTTCTTCCAATATATCTGATTGTCTTGTGTACTGACTATCTTCTCTATCTGAAAATTTAATAGGAATTAGATTTTTCTTATACGTCGGGTGAGAAATTACCTCCATAGTTTACTTTTTCTAAAAAAGCTATAACCAATAGCATATGCATATAGATAAGCAACAAAAGTCTTAACCTTTCTCCATCTACTTATAAGATTGAAAT
>NZ_JAPYVU010000032.1 GCF_028276765.1 Sulfurihydrogenibium sp. | reverse complement strand
ATTAATACTTAAATAATAAATTAAATGTATCGGGTGAGAAATTCAATAAAAGCATGAGACTCTTCGCCGGCTGCAGAATGACATCTAACGTTTATCCTTTCTCTAATTAAACTTTAAATAAATAACGAACTTACAGAGCTTTCTATATTTATTCTCTTAATAGCTTCTCCGAGTAATTCAGCAACAGATATAACTGTCAATTTATCAAACTCTTTTCCATCTACGGGAATAGTGTTTGTAGCTATTACCTCTTGAATAGAAGAATTTTTTAATCTTTCAACAGCAGGTCCTGAGAAAACAGGATGAGTACATGCTGCAATTACAGATTTGGCACCTTTAGAAATTAACATATCAGCAGCTGCTACGATAGTTCCGGCAGTATCTATAATATCATCAATGATTACAGCGTTTTTACCGCTCACATCACCAATAACATCAAGGGTTTCCACTACGTTTGGAGCCGGTCTTTTTTTATATATTATTGCAAGATTGCCGCCAAGTCTATTTTGAAGCATTCTTGCCCTTTCAACACCGCCTGCATCAGGTGAGACAATAACTAAATCTTCTATGTTTTTTGCTTTTAAATACTCATATATAACAGGTAATGCAAAAATATTGTCAACCGGAATGTTGAAAAACCCTTGTATTTGAGCTGAATGTAAATCTACCGTTAGAACTCTGTGAGCCCCCGCTGTTTGAATCAAATCTGCAAGTAATTTAGCACTGATAGGTACTCTTGGCTTATCTTTTCTATCTTGTCTTGCATATGCATAGTATGGAATAACAGCAGTTATTCTATGGGCTGAAGACCTTTTTAAAGCATCTAATAAAAGTAAAAGCTCCATGATACTATCGTTTGTAGGATGGCTTAGAGATTGAATGACAAAAACGTCAGCACCTCTAACATTTTCATTTATTTGAACTCTGATTTCTCCATCACTAAATCTTGTAAGAAGAACATCGACCAATGGAGTTTCTAAATAATTTGAAATTTCTTTAGACAGGGAGAGATTGGCATTTCCACTGATAATTTTTAAGGCTCTACTCAATTGAATCCTCCGAAGACAACTTTGATTGTAGCTGGGGAGGGAGGATTCGAACCTCCGACACCCGGTTCCAAAGACCGGTGTTCTGCCGCTGAACTACTCCCCAGTGTATTTATTTGAGTTTCGTTTTTATTAATCTCCAACCTTTAATGGCTGCAGCTTTTTCAACTTCTTCAGTTGGCTTTCCTATTACATAAACACAGCTGCCACTACCGGATACTTTCGGTGAAAATCCTAAATAATTTAAAAAATCATAAACTTCTTTTATCTCTGGATACAAATCTAAGGCTATGTCACCTAACTTATTCTCAATGTAAGCTTCTAATTTCTTTATATCGTATTCATTTATCAGAGATAATATTATATTTAAATCTCCTTTATTTGTCAATATAGATTTATCAACCTTGGAGTATACAGTTTTTGTGTCCGACTTTATGTTAGGATAGATTATAAAGATTTCCTCGTTTAAAGTTTTTGGTAAGAATGTAAGTTTTTCTCCTATGCCTTCTCCTATAGCAAAACCACCTTTTAAGAAAAACGGAACATCAGCACCAAGCTTAACAGCAATTTCAAATAATTTTTCTTTTGGCAGGATATTACCATGTTTTTTATTTAGATAATTTAAAACAGTAGCAGCATTGGAACTTCCTCCACCAAGACCACCACCAACCGGGATGTTTTTCTCAATAATAACCTGTAAATTTTGTTCTATGCCTGTATAACTTTCAAACAACGAAATAGCTTTATAGACTATGTTTTCTTCTTGCTTTATCTCCGGCAGCGAGGTTTTTATTTCTAAAAATGGATGCTCTTGAATTATAATTCTGTCATAAAAATCAAGGGTATGATATAAAGTAAAAATTTCATGATAACCATCAGGCCTTTTACCTATTATCCATAAACCTAAGTTTATTTTAGCTGGTGAGTATAATATTTCCATAGATACACCTATTCTTACCTGTTTTTTTTGCTACATATAAATATTTATCGGCTTCTTCTATGTCTAAATAAGGATTGTCAAAATTTTCTATTTGCTTTATGCCACAGCTTATTGTAATTTTTCTATCAAGGCCAAAATCAAAATTTTCTATATTTCTTCTAATTTTTTCTCCAACAACAACGGCACCATTTATGTCTGTGTTTGGCAAAAGTGTTAAAAACTCTTCTCCACCGTATCTAAAGATATAATCTGATTCCCTAATTGAAGATTTTATTATAGAAGCGACCACTTTTAATACTCTATCACCTTCTAAATGTCCGTATGTATCATTTATGCCTTTAAAATTATCTATATCTAACATAATAATTGAAATAGGTAATTTATGTCTTTTTGAATATTTAGCTAATTTATATAAAATGCTATCTAACAAAACTCTATTGTAAACTTGTGTTAATTTATCGTAGATCGCTATGTGGCTTAGATTTTCTGTATAGATTTTATTTAATAGATAGATTAATTTTAAAGAAGCGTCTTCTAAATCTCTAAGGAGTAATACTTTTGTAAAATTGTCTTTACCCTTTAAAATTTTTTGAGCTATAAGATGAAATTTTTCATGTAAAGATTCTATTTCCTTGATTATATTTTTGTCATTAACTAAATCTATCAAGCTATCCTTTAACCACTCAGAAAATTCACATTCTTCAGCAGATTTAATTTCAACTTGATTTTTTCCAGAGAATAAAGACTTATACAATTTATTTTTTATGTTTAAATGAATATTTATTCCTTTTTCTACACTTAATACATACTCTAAACTACTATCTTTTAATATTTTTTTATCCTCTTTATAAGACAAATTAATGTAGAGTGAAATAACAATAATAAAATCAAAGTTAATTTTTTCTTTTAGAATTTCCCTTTTACTTTCATCCTTTATCTTTTCAACAGCCCTTAGTATAATCTTATACACTTCAACAACAGAAAATTCTGAGATTAGTTTAATTAATAGTCTTTCTCCCAGTCTTTGCAAAAGTTTTATTCTATCATCAGGATATACAGATAAATAATTTTTTATATATCTTTTAATGAAACGAAATAATACCTTTCTGTCCTCTTCAGATAAAATTTTTAAAGATACATTTGTCTCAAAATGTTTAGAAAAATCTTCAAAAATTGTCTCAATATCTTTTGAGTCTATTTTCCATTTTTCTTTTGGAATCTTTTCCTGAAACCCCTCAAGTAGCTCTTGCAACATTTCTTTCAGCCTCATTATTCAAATCCTTAGATATGATAGCATAGATTTTTAAATTGTTTATACTTAACAGGAGAATGTTCTAAAATTTTTGTAAATTTGCCTTTTGTATGTCATCGTATATTAAGTATACCAAAAATTTTTAGGTTGTGGATTAGTTGTGGACAACTTGTGGATAAGTTGTGGATAAGTTGTGGACAACTAAAAAATTTTTGCTGGTATATGTGGATAACTTTTATTAAAATTTTTAAAAATACACAAGTTATCCACAGTTATCCACAGGAAAAACTGACTTATCCACAGGTTATCCACAGGATTAAGTTATTGATAAATTTAACTTTTCGACGCTTATCCACAATAATCACACCCTTATTATTATTATTTTCTTAGTTTATTTTATAATATTTAATTATGAATAAGAATAATAAGAATAAGAGGAAAACATGGATATAAAAGAAGCTTTAGCTTTAATTTGTGATTTTGACGAAAAAGATATTTCGCAAAAAATTAAAAAAACATTAGAAGAGTATTTTAAAGATAGTCAAAAAATAAATTTAGAGTACAAAGAGTTTTCAGAATTAAAGCCTGCTATAAAGATTTTAAGAAACGGTGAAGATACAGGCGTAAAGTTTTATGGAAACATTCTTGGTGGAGAGTTTCAGGCGTTTTTAGAGAGTTTAAAGATAATAGGAAATAACGAATATCATATATCTCAAAGAGTTTTAGAGTTTATAGAAGAGATAGATAAGCCAGTAGATATTAAAGTTTTTGTAACGACTTCCTGCGGATGGTGTCCACCTGCTACGATTAAAGCCATCAGCTTTGCAACTGTCAGCAGATTAATAAATGCTTCTATTTTTGAATGTTATTCATTTCCAGAGATTGCAATGAAGTATAATGTTTCAGCAGTTCCAAAAACTGTTATCAATGATAAAGTGGAGTTTGTAGGCGTAAAAGATGATAATGAATATTTTGGCTATATAGTAAAGGCGTTAGGAGAAGTTTAAGCTTTGTTGAAAGTTGGAATACTTGGTTCTACCGGTTCTGTTGGAAGTCAGGCGTTAGATGTTATCAGAAAGTATAAAGACCAGATAAAAGTTCAGCTCCTTGGAGCTTCTAAGTTATCTGAAAATCTTATAAATCAGATTAAAGAGTTTAAACCATCTTATGTTTATGTTGAAAATACGGAAGAAAAAAGTATAGATGATACAAAGGTTTTGGTTGGAGAAGATGGGTTAAAACAGGCTGTCGGTCTTGATTTGGATTTATTCATAAACGCAATTGCAGGAATAAAAGGCATTCTTCCTACTTATCTACTGCTTAAATACAATAAAACCCTTGCAACTGCAAATAAAGAAGCTATCATCTGTCTTGGAGAGCTACTTAAAGATAAGTATAAAAAAATTCTTCCAATAGACAGTGAGCATTCTGCTATTTTTCAGATACTTAAAGATAGTAATCAAAAAGAAGTTAGAAGAATTATTCTAACAGCTTCCGGTGGTCCTTTTGTAAATATGCCAGCTGAAGATTTTGAAAATATCACAGTTAAACAAGCATTAATCCATCCAAGATGGAGTATGGGTAAGAAAATAACCATAGATAGCGCAACGCTGATGAATAAAGGGTTAGAAGTTATAGAAGCCCATTATTTGTTTTCAATGCCTTATGAAAAAATAGATGTGTTGATCCATCCGGAAAGTATCATACACGGAATGGTTGAATTTGTTGATGGAACTGTTATATCTAACATGTCTAACCCTGATATGAAAATTCCTATATCATACGCTTTATTTTATCCAGAAAGAAAGTTTATATCCGATAATTACTTAGATTTTACAAAGATTAAGTCGCTTAACTTTTTAAAACCAGACACAGAAAAATTTCCGTTATTAAAACTTGCCGTTGAGTGTGGTAAAAAAGGCGGTGTATATCCAACAGTTTTGACCGTAGCAGATGAGATAGCCGTCAACTTCTTTTTAGAAGAAAGGATAAAGTTTACAGATATACACAAAATTATCTTAGAAACATTAGAAAAGTTTGATTACAACAAACTTGATTCTGTAGATGATATATTTTATATAATTGATAAAACAATAAATTTAGCAACAGAGATAGCAAGGAAGTATGGAAGTACTTGATTATCACAAATTAAGAATATTTAAAGCAGTTGCAGATTTAAAAAGCTTTTCAAAAGCTGCACATATGCTTTTTTTATCCCAGCCAACGGTGACGCTTCAAATCAAAAAGATAGAAAATTACCTTGGAATGACTTTGTTTAGAAGACATAAATCAAATCTTGAGCTTACAGAAGAAGGAAAAGTCCTTTATCAGTTTGCAAGCAAAATAATAGAAGATTACATGAATATGGAAGAAAATCTTAAAAATGTAAAAAAAACTTCCGTTCTTTATATAGGCTGTAGTTCTACAATAGGTGATTATCTTCTTCCTAAGATAATTACAAAATTTTTATCAGAAAATCCAGAAGTAAGCATAAAAATTTTCATAGGCAACTCTAAGGAAGTTGAAGATGGTGTACTATCAAAGATTTTTAATATAGGGCTTGTAGAAGATAACATAATATCAAACAAACTTGATGTATCTGAATTTTATGAAGATGAGATAATCTTGATTGCATCTAAAAATAATTCTATTTCTGAGTATCTAAAAACACAAAATGAGCTAAAAAATTATAAATTTATATTCAGAGAACTTGGGTCAGGGACAAGGAATATAGTAGAGCAAAGTTTAAAGATAAAAATTACTCCATCTATGGAAGTTTCAAGTAGTAAAGCTATTGCTAAGATAGTGCAAAACTCAGATTACTTAGCCTTTGTATCTAAGCTTGTTGCTGAAGACTTAATCAATGACGGATACTTAAAAAAAATTGAAGTTGACGACCTAAAAATTACAAGAAAGTTTTCCATTATCACACAAAAAAATATAAGATTATCATCTGTTGAAAATAGATTTTATAGATTTTTGAAAAATATTAACCAGAGGTGAAAGATGAAAATAATTGACAAATTAAAAAACACAAAGATTAGCATATCATTTGAATTTTTCCCACCTAAGACAGAAGAAGCAGAAAAAACATTGTTTGAAACAATATCAAACTTACAGCCGTTAAATCCGACTTTTGTGTCTGTCACATATGGAGCGGGTGGTTCAACGAGAGAAAAGACAAGAGACATAGTCAAAAAAATACATGAAGAGACAAACCTAACAGTAATGGCACACCTTACCTGTATCGGTCATTCTAAGCAGGAAATTTTAAGCATTCTTGATGATTATAAAAAAATAGGAATAGAAAATATCCTTGCCCTTAGAGGAGATATGCCCCTTAATTTTGAAAAAACAGATATTCCGTCTGATGGATGTAAACATGCAAGCGAACTTGTAAGCTTGATAAGAGAAAATTATAAAGACTATTTTTGTATAGCGGTAGCATCTTATCCGGAAGGACACCCAGAAAGCCCAAATCTTGAAAGAGAGATTTTATACTTTAAAAAGAAAGTAGAAGCAGGAGCTGATTTTTCTATTACTCAGATGTTTTTTGATAATAGCTATTTTTATGAGTTTTTAGAAAAATGCGAAATAGCAGGAATAAATATTCCAATAATACCCGGCATTATGCCAATAACAAATTTTAATCAGATTAAAAAGTTTGCTTCTTTGTGTGGTGCAACCATTCCTGAAGAGGTGGTTCAAAAGTTTGAAAAGTATGCAGACAATCCAGAGGAGACTAAAAAGATAGGTATTGAGTTTGCAACCTTACAGTGTATAGACTTAATCAAACACGGCGTAAAAGGTCTTCATTTTTATACATTAAATAAGTCTGATGCAACAATCAAGATTTATGAGAATATAAAGGATTATTTAGTAGGATAGAATGAGACTCTTTACTTGACTGTAGAATGGCAGATTTTATTTATCACTAAGACTGCTTGCAAAAATCAACGTTGTCATTCTGAGCGAAGTAAAGAATCTCCTGTTTTTCTTTTCAAGTCAAAAATCAAAAAAGAGATCCTTCGGACTTACTTCCTCACGATGACACGGAAAGGTAAGCTTACAAAAATTTTGGAACACTCTCAATTTCTGCTTGACAGATAGAAAATTTTTTTGATATACTTATTACATAATTTTTAATTTTTAACTGTACCTTGGCAATTGAATAGGTTAGCCCACACAAGCTTGTTTTACGTGAAACGTGAGACGTGAGATGTGAGACGTTAGAGATTGGCTTATCAATATCTTAGTGATTTTTGTTAGATTGTTTGAATACTTAGCGAGATGATTTAGCAGTCAGTGAAGCTAAGGTATTGGTAATGTAGTTTTATTTTTTGATGTTTGATTTAAGCTTGTGTAATGAAAGTTTGAAAGGAATTTTTTAAAAAGTAGTTGTAAGTGTTTGTTGAAATAAACTTTTTAATTTTGAAATTTGTAGTGTTTAATTTTTTGAAAATTTGCAGTTTTTTATTTTAAAATTTTTTAAGATCGGGAAGTTAAGGAGTGGTATTTGCAGCGGGCTTCTGAGTTTGTGGTTTTCAGCGGTTGGCTTGTGATGGGATGTTAAAGGATAAAATATAATAATATATTTTCTGTATATCGAGGTTTGCTGCAAAAAACTTCAACTTGCAGGTTTTTTAAAAGTTTGGTATAATAGTTATCAGAACATTGATAGAGTAAGTTAAAAGCGATTTTATTTTTGAGTTAAAAGTTAACGGGTTCCATCTGAACCGTGTGGGTTATAAAGCCTTATCTAATCTAACAGGGTTAGCATACAACGGGGGGGTTCCATCTGAACCGTGTGGGTTATAAAGTTATCAAGCACAAATTCTTGTCCGTAGAATGACCCTAGTTCCATCTGAACCGTGTGGGTTATAAAGTTAAAATTCTCTTCAAACGCATACAGATCATTTAAAAGTTCCATCTGAACCGTGTGGGTTATAAAGTTACCGCCGACAGATAATATCCACCGTGTATCTGGCGTTCCATCTGAACCGTGTGGGTTATAAAGTAGCTTTTTCTTTGAACCCCTTCAGGGTATATAACCGTTCCATCTGAACCGTGTGGGTTATAAAGTCGTATGAGGCAGATAGGTGGTGTTGTATAACACCGTTCCATCTGAACCGTGTGGGTTATAAAGATTACTTTTACTTTTGCCATAACACTTTCCTCCTACTTAGTTCCATCTGAACCGTGTGGGTTATAAAGTCTTGTGTAGCAGGGTCTCCGTATTCCGCCAACCAAGTTCCATCTGAACCGTGTGGGTTATAAAGGAGAAAAAAATTTGCGTAGTCTGATATTTCAAAACATGTTACATCTGAACCGTGTGGGTTATGTAAAAGGTGAAACGTGAGACGTGAGATGTGATACGTTTTAAAAGAATGATAATGGTTTTAAATTTTTTCTACGTTTCACGTTCCACGTTTCACTTCTCACGTTAAACTTCCAGCTTGAACAGTGTGGGTTACATAAGATGAGACGCGAGATGTAAGATGTGAGACGTTTTAAAAGAACGGCGATAGTTTAAATAGTGTTTAACGTGTCTCTTTTCACGTCTTATTTTTAAGTTGTATCCGAACTGTTTGAATTATAAAGATATAAGCATATTTTCAAGCTACTCTTGATTATTCAGCTCAGCCATTCTTTGGAATTTCTACATGTTTTGAAAAGAAGTTTTTTTGATTTTTGGAACAGTCCCAAGTTGATGTAGGTAGGGTGTTCCAAAAGTCAACATAGTCATTCTGAGCGTAAGCGAAGAATCTCGTTTTCTCTCTCTTTTTAAAAGAATAGATTCTACAGTCTTCGGCTTCAGGCTGACACGTAAAGGAAAGCTAAAAAAATTATTACACTCTCTTAAAAACTTTCAGGCTTTACCCGTCATCTGTCTCTACGTGAGCCAATTATTTATAAATAAATCTCTAATCCATCTTTTCTTTTAACTTGTATAACTGCTGGTCTTGGGATTGGACAGTTGTCGTTTAGATACGGCCATTTTGTAGCGTTTAAATCTCCTTCTCCCGGATGTTGGATTGCACAGAAAAATACTTTATAATCATCTGAAAATTCAGGACCGCATATTTCACAGTTTGGCACGCCTGATAAAAACATCTTTAACTCTTTTGTAAATGGATTTAGCACGTAAACACCATCATTAGATTTTAATCTATCTAATCCAGGATTACCGTCGGTTGCTATCCATACATTACCAGCTTTATCAATGGCTATGTTATCCGGTGCTGATATTGGTGGAACATCAGACTTAGCAAGCTGTCCATAGATAAAAAGCTTGTTATTGTAAGAGCTTGCTTTTGGGTCTCCACACATCAAGGCTATTCTCCAATTAAATTTTGTTGAAGTAGGATTGTGATTTTCTTCAATGATTTCTATAATATGTCCCATTGTATTTTCCGGTCTTGGGTTTGCTGCGTTTGTTTCTGATGCTTTTCTTTTTTCATTGTAAGTCATGACAGCAAAAACAGATTTAGTGATATGATTATATTCTACGTCTTCGGGTCTGTCCATTTTCGTAGCGTTTAATAAATCAGCAGCCTTTCTTGTGTAGATAAAACACAAGGCAGGGTCTTCCTGGAATATGTTTGGTAGCTTTGGATTTGGCTTAATTATATACTTTCCATTTTCTAAGTAAGCCGATGCAATTTCTACCCATTGTCCTGTAAAGTCATCGTTAAATACAGCCACGTATAGCGTTCCTTCATCTAACAGGTTAAGATTTTTCTCTCTGTTATTTGGGTCAAACTTGTTTTTAGTTAAAAATTTGTAAAGATACTCATATCTTTCATCATCTCCCATGTAAACTGCTACTCTTCCATCTTTTCCGATAGCGGTATTTGCTGCTTCATGCTTAAACCTTCCAAGGGCTGTTCTTTTAATTGGTGGTCTGTTTGGGTTTAATGGGTCAATCTCTACAACCCAGCCAAATCTGTTTGCTTCGTTTGGTTCTTTTTCAACGCTAAACCTATCGTAGTACTTATAAAACCCATAATAATCATGATATTTAATATCCGGAACGCCGTATCTTTGATGGATTTCAACAACTTTATAATCTGTCATTTTTTCTGGGTCTATGTTTTCTAAATCTCCTCCAAAGTAAGAATGGAAGTTTTCCTCACAGGATAAAACCGTTCCCCATGGAGTTTTTCCTGCTGAGCAATTAGCAATAGTTCCATACACAAACTCGCCGTTTGGGTCGTAAGATGTTTGGAGAAGTTTATGCCCTTTCGCAGGTCCGGATATTAAAGCTTTTGTTTCTGCTGTTATTCTTCTGTTGAATTTAGAGTCTTTTACATACTCAAAAAATCCATCTTTATTCTTTTTAATCTCAACTATAGAAAGCCCATGAGCCTGAATCATAAAATCAACCTCTTCTTTCGTTGGCTGATTTCTTAGAAAATAATCCTTAAACATAAGCTCTGGGTTAGTGTACTCATGATTTACAACCAAAAGAGTTTTATCTTTAAAGTTAAAAAATCCTACAAAATCATTATTGTATCCAAAGCAGTACTTTTGTCTTTCAACATCATGGTTAGATGTTTTTTCAAAAACATTCTGATAGTTTATCCCATCGTTGTTATCTAACGGGTCTCCCCATTTGATTAAAATTTTCCATTCATAACCTTCCGGAATCGTTATTTCATCTTTTGTATTAGGATAAATGGTTCTAAAAGATAAGTTTTTATAGTTTTTTACAGATGTTTGAATGTCCTTAGAATATCCAACGTTAAACAGTCCAGAAAGTCCTAATATTCCGCAAATCTTAAATATATCTCTTCTTGACATGGCTTTTTCTAAAATGTCTCCAAAGTAGTTTTCCATGATTTAGACCTCTCAAAGTTATTTTATAATCAGAGATTTTATCAATTTTTTATTAAAATTAAGTTAAATTTTATTAACTTATTTTTTAAAAATGCTATAAATACAAAAAGAATGAATACCTTGGGTGAGAAATTAGCAATTTTTATGGGATTTAAAAAGGAGATCCTTCGGGCTTACATCCTTGGGGCGAAAAAGTAAACTTACATAAATTTTGGAACACTCTCAATTTATCTACTATCTAAAAAGCTTGAATTTAGATACAATTTTAAGGATAATATTAGCTTATACAAATGCTTAATGAAATAAATTGGAAAATTACCTTATTAAAATTAGGTGGGCTGTAAGATGGATTTAGTAAACATAAAGATTGATGGAATTGAAATTTCTGTACCTAAGAATACAACCGTTTTGGAAGCTGCAAAAAAAATTAATAAATTGATTCCAACCTTTTGTTATCATGAAAAACTGCCAATCTTCGGCGGATGCAGAATGTGTTTAGTCTATGATGTTAAAGCAAAGAGAAGTATCATTGCATGTGGAAGTTATGTCTATGACGGGATGGAGATAGAGACTGAGAATGAAAAAGTAAAAGAAGATAGAAAATTTATACTTGAAATGCTTTTTACAAGACATCCTCTTGACTGTCCAATATGTGATAAAGCCGGAGAATGTGATTTACAAAACTGGGGGACCTACTGGGGACCACAGCATAATATACTGCCAATAACACCTTTTGAAAAAATAAGACCAGAAGAAGATTGGGAAAGTGATTATCTTGAGTATGTATCAAATAGATGTGTTTTATGTATGAAATGTGTAAGTGTTTGCGATAACATAAACAAATCTCATTCTATTACTCAAATAGAAAGAGGATTTGAGATATTAATCTCTCCAGCTTTAAAACCTATGGATACATCAACCTGTGAAATGTGTGGTCTCTGTGTAGACATATGTCCGGTTGGAGCTATTTTATTTAAGCCTTTTAAATTTAATGCAAGACCTTGGCTATTAAAAGAAACATACACTCATTGCAGTTTTTGCTCCCTTGGCTGTCCTGTTGTAATAGACCATGATGATAAAAAAATACACAGAATAAGAAGTACAGCAGAGCTTGAGGTATGCGCAAAGCCTTATCTTGGATATGACAGCTTCAATACAAATAGATTAAAATATCCAAAAATAAACAATAATTATTCTTCATTTGATGATGTTTTGCAAGAAGTTATTGACCTATTAAATGAAAAACCATCTCAAACTGCCATTGTTGTATCTCCATATTTATTAAATGAAAATTTGCAAAAGATAAATGAAATTGCTTCTAAATCAGGAGCATATATTACATCAACAATTACATTGGATTTACTGCCACTTTTAGAAGGATTTGGAGAGTATACACCGCCATCGGAAGAAGAGTTAAAAAATGCTAAAAAATGGATAGTGGTTGGAAATGACATCACCGATACAAATCCTGTAATCACATACTACATGAATAAAAAAGTTATTGCAATTTCTCCACAAGTAAAAAGATTAAAAAAACTGTATCCGCTTATAATAGATACAGAAGGTGGTCAAATCATTGAAAAACTTATTGAAATTGTAGATGGCAGTGAGATTATAGTATACTCTAACTATTTCTACGGAGAAGATGCTTACAGGTTTGGAAAAAAACTTAAAGAAGTTCAATCACAAATGCAAAATAAAATCTTATTGATTCCACCTTATCCAAACGGTTTTGGAATTATAAACATTGTAGAAAATCTTAGCTATTTGCCGGATATTATTTCAAAAATTGAAAGTGGAGAGATCAAAAACATCATTCTTTTTGGTGAAGATATAGCAGAATTTTTAGAAGAAGATAAGTTAAAAGAAATTTTAATGACTTTAGAAAAGAAAGTAATATTTACTCCCTTTGAAGATGGGCTTGCGTTGGTTTGCGATGTAGCTATTCCATTAAATACATGGACAGAAGAAGACGGACATTATAGCTTCGTAAGAGGTATAAAAAAGGTAAAAGCTTCAATTAAATCAAATATTAACAATAATAAAACTTTTGAAAAGATTTTAAATCAGCTAAAATCCGGCAGCAAACAAAATATAGCAAAATCTAACTATGGAAAATTGCCAGCTTATTTTAATATCGAAAAGCAAAACATTTGGGATGTTTCTTTCTTTTCAAGAAGGTCTAATAACTTGACCGGATGGAAGATGAAGAATTTAAGCATGGTAGAAGAAGAGTAGAAGCAATTCATGAATTGCTATTATAGTGAGTAAAGAATGAAGACATAAAGCCAAGGATTCTTCGTCGGACAATGTTAATTTTTACAAGCATTTTCTGCATCAATTTGCAAACAAAAAATCATAATGTTATAATGTTTTACTATCTTAAAGTTGGAGGATATTTATGAAACTGCCAGCAAAGCTGGTGGAGATAGTATCTCAAAGCATTGCAGATAAGCTTATAAATGAGCATATTGTCGAAGCAGATGATGAACAAAAATTTAGACACGATATCCTTGAAATAATCAAAAAAGCTGTAGAAGAAGAAAAAGAACTTGAAGAAGAGGCAGAAAGACTTGTTGAACAGTATATAAAACAGTTTGAGCATGAAGATATAAGATTTAGAACAGCTGTCTTAAAAGTGATGGAAAAATTAGCCGAGGAACGAAACATCCACCTTGACCCAGAAGAGAGATTAAATCAAATTGCAAACAGAATAAAAAGATACATTGAAACAGAAGATTCTGTAGAAATATTTGAACATCCAAACAAAATAAGAAGAATAGTCTTAGAGCTTTTGAAAAGATTGGTAAGAGAGCAAAGAGAGATAGATAAAGAAGTTAGACAAAGAATCAGGTCTTACTCAAGAAAAATCGTTGAAGGAACTCCTGAATGGAGAATTCTCTACAATAGAATATATGAAGATGCTTTAAAGAGGAGAGGTTGGTTATAAAAAATCTCTCTTTTGGAGATAATTTTTGGAGAAAAAAGCCCCATACTCAGAATTTGGTTATAAAGTTTTTTATAAAATCAGACCGGCGTTAAAAAAGCTATTAAAAATAAATGCTGTAGGGCTTGAAAATATACCGTTGACCGGTGGCTGTATCTTAGCTGCCAATCACAGAAGTTATTTAGACCCACCAGTTTTAAACATCATATCTCCAAGACCGATAATCTTCTTAGCAAAAAAAGAGCTTTTTGAAGTGCCAATCCTTGGTTGGATAATTAGAAAGGCAGGAGCTATTCCGGTAAAAAGAGACAATAGAGATTTAATCACGATAAAAAAAGCCATCTCTTTACTTAAGGAAGGTTATGTAATAGGAATTTTTCCGGAAGGAACAAGAGCAAGACCGGGAGAGTTTAGAAAACCAAAACCAGGAGTTGGCTATCTTATAGAAAAAGCAAAAGTTCCAGTGATACCAATTCTTATTGAAGGTACAGATAAAATACTACCAGTAAAATCAAAATTTCCTAAATTATTCAAGTATAATATTGATGTAATTATTGGAAAACCTATAAATTTTGAAGGAATATCATCTTACGAGCATGTGGCAGAAAAAGTAATGTACGAAATCAAAAAGTTAAAAGAGGTAAAAAGAGATGGCTAATATAATAGTTGCACAAACAGCAGGCTTTTGTTTTGGTGTAAGAATAGCGGTAGATATGGCAAAGCAAGCTGGAGAAAAACTCGGACATGCATATACAAATGGTCCAATAATCCATAACAAGCAAGTTGTTAATTATCTAAAATCTATTGGCGTTGAAGAGATGCAGGACTATTCACAACTAAAACCCGGTGATACCGTAATCATAAGGTCTCATGGTGTGCCACCCAAAACAGAAAGAATGTTAAAAGAGCTGAATATCAACGTTCTTGATGCTACATGTCCGTTTGTAAAAAAAGTTCATGATAAAGTCAAGCAACTTGTTGAAGAGGGATACTTTGTAGTCATAATAGGTGAAGAAGGACATCCGGAAGTGATAGGAACACTTGGACACCTTGAAGAAGTTGGCGGAAAAGGCGTTGTTGTTGAAAATTTTGAAGATTTAGTCAAAAAAGTTCCAAAAAGAAATAGAATCGGAGTAGTAGCCCAAACAACCCAAAGTGAAGACTTTTTCAGAGAAGCGGTAGGATATTTGGCAGAAAATACAGAAGAGTTAAAAGTTTTTAATACAATTTGCGATGCTACTTCTGTAAGACAAGAAGAGGTTAAAAAAATAGCACCGGAAGTTGATGTGATGATAATCATCGGCGGAAAACACAGTGGAAATACACAAAGGCTTTATCAGATTTCAAAAGCATTAAATCCAAATACTTATCATATAGAAACAGCAGATGAGCTACAAGAACAATGGTTTGAAAATAAAGAAAATATAGGTGTATCAGCCGGTGCATCTACACCTGACTGGATAATTCAAGAAGTTGTAAATAAAATCAAAGAAATAAAAGGAGTTAGCCATGAATGAGTTTGAAAAAATGATGGAGCAAGCTGTAGAAACTTCCCATTACTCAAAAAATCAAAAAGTAAAAGGAAAAGTCGTAAAAATAACAGATGATAAAGTTTATGTAGATATAGGACAAAAAGTAGAAGCTGTTTTAAGAAAACAAGAAGCAGAAGGTTATAAAGAGGGTGATGAGATAGAAGCGGTATTTATTGGCAAAAGAGATAAAGATGGATACTTTATCCTTTCAAGAAAAGGCTTTGTCATGAAAGATAAGGCAAAGAAGCTTAAAGAAGCTTTTGAAAATAGACAAAAAGTAAAAGTTATGGTAGTTAGTAAAGGAGAAAAAGGATATATTGTTGATATAGAAGGCATTAAAGGATTTATGCCATTTTCAGAGTCCGGCACTAAAAGAGATGAAACCTTGCCTGAAGGTTATACATTTGAAGGATACATTGTTAAGTTTGAAGAAAGAAAAGGCAATCCTAACGTTGTAATATCAAGAAAAGAAGCATTAAAAGAAGAATTAAACGAAGAAAAAGAAAAATACTTATCAGTTTTACAACAAGGTCAAAAAGTTATCGGTAAGGTAGAAAAAATCACCGATAAAGTTGCTGTAATCTCTATTGACAATGTAGTTTATGGAATCCTGCCAAAGAGTGAGCTTTCTTGGGATAAAAACAAAAAGTTTGAAGATGTTTTAAAAGTGGGAGATAACATAGAATTAGTAATAAAAGAGATTAAAGATAAAAAGCCAATATTTTCTTTAAAAGCTTTAGAGCCAAATCCATGGGATAAATTTGATAAAAATGTTGGGGATGTTGTAGAAGCTACCGTGAAAGAAATCAATAAATTTGGTGTAGTTGTTGACGTAGAAGGAGTTGAGGGTTTTATCTATAACAGAGAAATTTCCCATTTTGATTATATGAAAGCTAAGAAAAATTTGAAAGTTGGAGATAAAGTTAAGGCAAAAATTATAGAGCTTGATAAAGAAAACAGAAAATTAAAATTAAGCATAAAGGCATTACAAGAAAATCCAGTAGAAAAATTCTTAAAAGAAAATCCTGTTGGTAGTGTAATTGAGGCAAGAGTTAAAGATGTTAAACAAAAAGTTGCATTTATAGACCTTGGTGAAATAGAGGGAATTATAAAACTTGAAGATGCTACAGATAATAAAAATATAAAATCCATCTCATCAGTATTAAAGGAAGGTAAAGTTTATAAATTTAAAGTTCTTGGCGTGGAAAAAGACAAAATCTTACTTGGAATGAAACAGCTCTTAGAAGAAGAATGGAATGAGTTTATCTCTAAATACAAAGTTGGCGATATTGTTAAAGGAAAGGTCAAAAAACTTATAGAAAAAGGTGCGATCGTTGATTTAGGAGAAAATATAGAAGGCTTTATACCGGTTTCTGAAATAGCATTAGAAAGAATAAACATTCCAAGCGACAAGTTAGAGCTTCATCAAGAAGTCGAGGCTAAAATAATAAAAATAGACCCAGAAAACAAGAAAATAACATTAAGCATTAAGCAAATTTTATTAGAAGAAGAAAAGAGAAAGAAAGAAGAAGAGAAAAGAAAAGCTGAAGAAGAGGCAAAAAGAAAGCTTTTAGAAAAATTGGCAAGTAAAAAGGAAGAAGGAAAGCAGCCGGAAGGAGAAAGCTTAGGTACCTTAGGAGATATTCTTAAGAAAAAGCTGCTGGAGAAAGGTTGATGATTCTTGATTTTGTTTTATTAGTAGTTGGTATACTTTTTGTTTTAGCAGCAGCTGAGCTGTTTACAAACGGTATAGAAACTCTTGGACATAGATTAAACGTATCTAAAAACTTTACAGGTAGCGTACTGGCTGCTGTAGGAACTGCTTTACCGGAAACTTTAATACCAATAATTGCAATAGTTTTTTTTGCAGGAAATAAAGGATATGATATTGGCGTTGGAGCAATCCTTGGTGCTCCTTTTATGCTTTCAACCGTAGCATTTCCACTTATTGGATTAACAGTAATCGTTGGTCATTTATTGAAAAAAAGAGGGGTTGCATTACATGCAGAAACCACAGGACTTAGACGAGATTTAACATTCTTTTTATTTGCCTATTCCGTAGCTTTATTTATCGTCCCTTTTGAAGGCTATACACTGAGAGTTATAACTGCTATCTTTTTAATTGGTCTTTATGTTCTGTATGTATTTCAAACATTAAAAGGTGAAAGTGAAGATATGGAAACACCTGAACACCTGTTTTTAGCTCCTAAAAATCCACATCCACACATATTTTTAATAATTGCTCAAGTAATCATCTCTCTTATATTAATGGTTGGTGGAGCACATTTCTTCGTTCATGGAATAGAAAAAATAAGTTTAGCGCTTGGATTAGACCCATTGATTTTTTCTCTTATTATTGCTCCAATAGCTACAGAATTACCGGAAAAAATTAACAGCATAAAATGGATTTTAGAAAAGAAAGATACGTTAGCAGTTGGAAACGTTGCCGGCGCAATGGTGTTTCAAAGCACAATTCCTGTTAGCATTGGTGTTTTATTTACAGAATGGAACATCACAGGACTTGCGTTAGTGTCTGGAATATTTGCAATAATTTCAGCTTTTATAGCTTTAACAGTCTCTTACATTAATAGAAAATATTTTGCTTATGGATTTACATCCGGTATATTACTTTTCGTAGCCTATATATACTTAGTTTTAACAAATGGAGCAGGATAAGATGGATATAAATCAAGAATTGCAATCCTTACAAGACCAGATTGAGATATTAAGAGAGAGGGTAAAGAAAGGTGAGCATCATTTAATTAATGAGCTTGCAAAATTAAGAAGGAGATTTAAAAAACTGTCTAAGGAAAAGATGGCAAGTTTGACAGCATGGGACAGAGTTCAGCTTGCCAGACATCCAAAAAGACCACACACAATAGACTATATAAATAATTTATTCACTGATTTCATAGAACTTCACGGAGATAGAAGGTTTGCAGATGATAAAGCAATAATAGCAGGATTTGCAAACTTTGAAGGGAAGCCTGTTTGTGTAATCGGTCATGAAAAGGGAAGGGACACAAAAGAAAAGATAGAAAGAAACTTTGGAATGCCGCACCCGGAGGGATACAGAAAAGCCATCAGAGTAATGAAATTAGCAGAAAAATTTAAAAGACCGATTTTTACATTTATAGATACTCCGGGAGCTTATCCGGGAATTGGTGCAGAAGAAAGAGGTCAATCTCAAGCCATAGCAGAAAGTCTAATGGTAATGGGTAGCTTAAAAACTCCTATTATTGCGACTGTCATAGGTGAAGGTGGTAGTGGTGGAGCATTGGCTCTTGGCGTTGCAGACAAAATACTTATGCTTGAAAATGCTATATATTCAGTAATATCTCCTGAAGGTTGTGCTGCCATACTTTTTAAATCAGCAGAATCAGCACCTATTGCAGCAGAAAGCTTAAAAATTACAGCACAAGATTTAAAAGAACTTGGTATTATTGACTGTATAGTAAGAGAACCCCTTGGTGGAGCTCATTTACAGCCAAAGAAAATGTATAGATTATTAAGAAGAGCTTTAAGAAAATCTTTAAGAGAAATAACAAATATTGACTTAGATGAATTGGTTGAGTTAAGGCATAGAAAATTTTATTCAATGGGAAGGTTTATTGAGAAGTAGTGGAGTATTAGAAATTGAAAGAATTACGAAATTTTCTGTTGATTTAAATGATGTTTTTCTGTTGTATGTATTGACAAAATAAATGATAAAGTTTTTTTCGGTAGCCGTTTAACCTCTTAATAGCCTTCGGCTAATTTTTATGAACTATCCTGACACTTACTTTGCAACTCTTAATGTTGTACAGTGATAGCTAAGAACACTACAGTCCATTGAATTTTTTACCCAAATTGTTAAATAAAGCTAAATAAGATAAAAATTATAAGTGGAACAACAGTAAATAAAGTTATTTTAAACATCTCTCTTTTTAAGTAATTATCTGCAAAGATAAAAACATAAATGTATTTAAATATAGTATTAGAAAGTACAGCTAAAAGGATCATTACTGCTCCAAAAATTAGCTCAACACTTCCCGATTTTGTTAGGTTTGATGCAGAAATTGTTATAGCATCAACATCAATCACACCTGAGATAAAACTTATAAAGTACATACCAATTAAGCCATAATAATATTTCAATGCTTTTATAAAAAATATAACAGCAGCATAAATAAAAGCAAATTGGAGTATATTAAGGATGCTAAAAGCCTCTTGAAACTGATTAGCATTTTCTTCTTCAATTTGAGAATTTAAGTATTTGTAGTACTTTTTAACAAAAGCTAACTGAATTACTGCAATGATCAGGAAACCGGGAAAAATTAGAGTCAAAAGATTTATATTAAAAATTCCAACCAAAATCATTATTCTTAAATTCATAATTACCCAAGCTATTATGATGCCAAGGA
This sequence comes from Sulfurihydrogenibium sp., assembly GCF_028276765.1. Lineage (NCBI taxonomy): Bacteria > Pseudomonadati > Aquificota > Aquificia > Aquificales > Hydrogenothermaceae > Sulfurihydrogenibium > Sulfurihydrogenibium sp. The sequence goes on along the minus strand of NZ_JAPYVU010000032.1, from coordinate 1,389 downwards.
TTAGTATTTCTTTTTTATCTAATTTTTTAGAAAGAATCGAGAAATTGTAAGTAACTGCGGTGCTTGAAACCAAACCACCAAAAAATCCAACCAAAACCAAGGATTTAGTACCTTTCCATCGCAGTAGAAAATATCCAATAAAATCTATTACAGAAATAATAATTACAACTTTCCATATTTCCTTTGGGTTAAAAGCATCAAAAGGGCCATAACTTTTATCCGGTAAAATTGGATAGATGACAGCTGTTAAAAAAGCAAATTTTAAAATTGTCATTACATCTTGAAAGTAAAGACTTTTAGCGAAATTTTCTAATGGCTTTTTCAATGCAAGGATTAATGTAGTTAATAAGGCAATAAATAAAGCTGTGTAATATTGATTATAGTATGTTAATACTCCAATTAAGAAAGTAATCAATACAGAAATCTCTGTCGTAACGCCTTTATCCTTAGTGTATTCTAAGAAAAAATTGACTAAGCTAAATCCTATGATCGCAAGAAATGATATTAAAAGTGCTTCATTCCAAAATTTATCACTTATAAATGCAGATAATAAACCAAGAAGAGATATAAGGGGAAATGTTCTGACACCTGCAAATACTTCTTCTTTAACCTTATATTCTCTTTCAAGACCAATTAAAAATCCAAGAACGAGAGAGAATAGGATTTTATAGAGAATATCATAATTTTCCATTATTTCTTTTGTGTTTGCTCTGCCGGTATACTTTCAATTACAGATTTTGATTTTGCAATATGGACGCTCAAATATGATAGTATTAAAACTAATGTTAAGAATATTGCTCCAAGCCAGTAGGTTATTTTTGTTAAAATCGTTGCTGCAGAAGCTCCAAGGACAGCCTTTGCCGCACCAGACCCAAAAACAGCTCCAATCTCAGCACCTTTTGTTTTTTGCATTAAAACAAGAATTATTAAAAGAATAGAGACAATTATTAAAACTACAGATAAAACTCCAAATAAAAATTCCACCTTCTACACCTGGTCAACCAAACTATGCAAAACTTGCACAGCTTGGGTCAGGGTATTTATAGTCCGCCATTTCAGACACTTCCGACCCTGACAGGCGGTATTTTGGAAGTGTCATAGTCCCTGCACCAAGCACAGGAACTAACCTGTTAACCACTGCTGTCCAATCCTTTGAAACGATTACACGCTTCAAAGGAGAAAAATCTCTGTAAGGTTTTTCAAGACAGCAGAAAGCTAAGGCTATGGAAAGAACTTGCCAGCTTTTATGTCTACCTGCAGGTAGACCCCTCACCTGTTCCTTCCGTTGGTTGGCAGTTTGTTGGGTAGCTGACTCACTCTTTCCACTTTCTAAACGTGAGACGTGAGACGTGAGAAGTGAGACGTGTTTTTGTAGTATTTTTAAGTTTT
>NZ_JAPYVU010000031.1 GCF_028276765.1 Sulfurihydrogenibium sp. | reverse complement strand
AAATAGAAGTTTTAGCAAGAAGAAATGGAATAGAATTAGTAAAAGTCAATCCTGCATATACGTCAGTAATTGGAAAACTAAAATACGCACCACAGCACAACATAGACAAAGACATAGCAGGAGCTTACGTAATAGCAAGAAGAGGATTTGGATTTAAAGAGAAATTGCCTAAGAATTATAAAGAACTTTTAAATGATACCGACTTTCTATCATACACTATAGCAAAAATTGAAGATAATATCGCAAAATTAAAACAAAAGTTAAAAGAAGAAAACAATGAATACAAGAGAAATAAACTAAAAAGTAAATTAGCAAAATTAAGAAAAAACCTAAAAACACTACAAAACCACGTCTCACGTTTCACATCTCACGTTTCACGTTTAGAAAGTGGAAAGAGCAAGACAGCTACCCAACAAACTGCCAACCAACGGAAGGAGCAGGTGAGGGGTCTACCTACAGGTAGACATAAAAGCTGGCAAGTTCTTTCTATAGCCTTAGCCTTCTGCTGTCTTGAAAGATCGTATAGAGATTTTTCTCCTTTGAAGCGTGTTGTAATTTCAAAGGATTGGATAGCAGTGGCTAATAGGTTAGCTCCTGTGCTTGGTACAGGGACTATGACACTTCCAAAATACCGCCTGTTGGGGTCGGAAGTGTCTGAAATGGCGGAATACAAATACCCCAACCCAAGCTGTGCAAGTTTTGTACAGTTTGGCTGACCAGGTCTCATATTTGAAGTTAAAGGATTTAGCAACAGAGTTAGGTATAGACGCTAAGAAATTAAAAGAGGAATTAAACGAAGAGCTTGGATTAGGGCTTAAAAAGATTACAGATAAATTACCCGACGAAGTAGTCGATCTAATTAAAGATAGATATAAAAAAGCACAAGGTATAAAAGAAATCCAAGTAGAAGAAAAAGGAATTAAAGCATTTGATCTTTATCACACCTTAGGGATAACCCTTTCTGAATTGGAAGAAAAATTAAAAGAAATAGGATTTTCAAAAGAAATCACAAACTTAACAGTAATTGATGAAGAAACTGCCGAGAAAGTTAGAAAAGTTGTAGAAGATGAAAAAAGAAAGAAGGAAGAAGAAAGAAAAAGATTAGAAGAAGAGAGAAAAAGAAGGGAAGAGGAAGAGAAAGCTAAAAAGGAAGGAGAGTTAAAAGTAAAAGAAGAAATAAAAGAAATTCCTGAAGAGAAAAAAGAAGAAGAAATTAGGCCAGAGCCAAAAAAAGAAGAAATTCCTGAAGTAATAGAAGGTGTAGTTGCAGAAGAGGGAAGAAAGCCTTTCAGAAAAGAAAAAAGAGAGTTTGAAAAGAAAGAAGAAAGAAAGCCTTACGAGAAAAAACCTTTCGAAAAGAAGCCATACGAGAAAAGAGAAAAATACGAGAAAAAAGGAAGGTTTGAAAAAAGAGAGGAAACAAGACCTCCTAAGGAAGGTTTTACTGAAAAAGAAAAATACAAAGAAGAAAGAAAACCAATCGAGAAAAGAGAGAGATTTGAAAAAAGAGAAGAAAAACAGTCAACCCCTATAGCTATTATCCCAGAGTCTATAAAAGAAGAGAAAAGAGTTGAGAAAAAAGAAACAAAAGAAGAAAGAGAAGCAAGATTAACAAAAGAACAAAAAGAAGAAATTCAGGCTCTCAAAAAGTTAATGGAGAGCCAGTCTAAAAGGAAAAAACCTAAGAAAGAAGAGAAGAAAAAGGAAGCAGAAGAGCAACCAAAAGAAGAGGAAATCAAGATCGTCCAAATTCCAGAAGTAATAACAGTTAGAGAGTTAGCAGATTTATTAGATATCCCTGTAAATCAAATATTAATGGATTTATTAAAAAGAAAAATACTTGCAACAATAAACCAAACAATAGACCCTAAAATAGCTATAGAAATAGCAGAAGAGCACGGATTTTTAGCTGAACTGAAAGAGGAGAGTGTAGAAGAAGAAAAAGAAGTAAAAGAAGAAATCCTTTCTGAAGAAGAAGCAGCGGAAGAAGAAGGAAATCTTGTCCCAAGACCGCCTGTCGTGGTAGTAATGGGACACGTAGACCACGGAAAAACTACATTGCTTGACACTATTAGAAAAACAGACGTTGCAGCAAAAGAGTATGGTGGTATTACTCAGCATATAGGTGCTTACAAAATAAAACTTCCTAACGGAAAAGAAATAACATTCTTGGATACACCCGGACACGAGGCATTTACAACTTTAAGAGCAAGGGGGTCAAAAGTTGCAGATGTAGCTATCTTAGTAGTTGCTGCAGATGACGGAGTAAAGCCTCAAACTGTAGAAGCTATTAACCATGCAAAAAGTGCAAAAGTTCCTATTGTTGTGGCTGTTAACAAGATAGATAAACCCGGTGCAGACCCTATGAGAGTAAGACAGGAGCTTACCCAGTATGGGCTTATCCCAGAAGAATGGGGTGGAGATACGATCTTTGTAGATGTATCTGCAAAAACCGGAAAGAATGTAGAAGAGCTTTTAGAGATGGTTTTACTCGTTGCTGAAATGTTAGAACTCAAAGCAAACCCTAATAGACCCGCAGTAGGAACAGTTATTGAATCTAAATTAGACCCTAAGAAGGGACCTGTAGCTACTGTTTTAGTTGAAAATGGTACTTTAAAAGTTGGAGATTACTTTGTGGCTGGGTATACTTGGGGTAAGGTTAAGGCGCTTTTAAACGAGAGAGGAGAAAGACTTAAAGAAGCAGGACCTGGAACTCCAGTAGAGGTGCTTGGATTTGAAGAAGTTCCTCAAGCGGGAGATAAATTTATTGTAAAAGCATCAGAAAGAGAGGCTAAACAGTTAGCTGAAATTAGAAAGTTAAAAAGGGAAGAAGAGCTTCTTGCTAAAAAGACAAGAATACATTTAGAAAATCTTAGCGAAGTTAAAGAAATTAATATCATTATTAAAGCTGACACGCAAGGTTCTTTAGAGGCTCTCAGAAAGTCTATAGAAGAGCTTTCAAATAAATTTAGTGAAGTAAGTATTAATATAATACACGGTGCTGTTGGTGGAATTACAGAAAGTGATGTTATGCTTGCAGCAGCATCTAACGCAATAATCATAGGGTTTAACGTTAGACCGGATGCAGGAGCAAGAAAAGCTGCAGAAGAAGAGAACGTAGATATAAGAGTTTATAACATTATCTATCAAGCATTGGAAGATTTAGAAAAAGCACTAAAGGGTATGCTTGCTCCTACCTATAGGGAAGTATTGCTCGGAACTGCAGAAGTGAGAGCAACGTTCAAGGCTAAATCTATTGGTACAATAGCAGGATGTTATGTTACAGATGGCGTAATCAAAAGAAGTGCAAAAGCCAGATTGGTAAGAAATGGTGTTGTAATATACGATGGAGAGCTAAACTCTTTAAAAAGATTTAAAGATGATGTTAAAGAAGTTCAGAAAGGTTTTGAATGTGGACTTACTTTAAAGAATTTTAACGATATAAAAGTTGGAGATATAATAGAAGCTTATGAAATTGTTGAAGAAAGACCTCAATAAAGAAACTTTTAAAATTGTTGAAATATTTCGTTCTGTTGAAGGCGAGGGAAGATGGATAGGTCTTCCTGTTGTCTTTATAAGATTAGAAGGCTGCAATTTAAGATGTAGTTGGTGTGATACTCCTTACTCTTATACAGGAGAAAACTTTAGGCTACTAAGCATATCTGATATTTTAAAAGAGATAAAAAAATACAATCTAAAAAGAGTTTGTATCACAGGCGGTGAGCCATTCTTTACAGAAAATCTTGATGTTTTAGTTGGAAATCTTATAGAAAACAGCTATCAAGTATTTATAGAAACAAACGGTACTCTTTGGAATCAAAACTTTGAAAATTTAGATAAGTCTAAGATTTATATCACATGTTCGCCAAAACCACCTTTCTATTTTATAAACAAAAATCTTCTAACCTATATATCTGAGTTTAAATTTGTCGTAGATGAAACCTTAAGCATTAAACATATTATAAGACCAGACCTTATGGAGTATATTAAAAACGATGTTATCGTACTTCAACCGGAAAGCAATAAGCCAGAAATGGTTAAAAAAGCGTTAGAATTACAAGATGAGCTTTTGAAGTTTGGCATTGAAAGTAGGATTATACCTCAATGTCATAAAATCTTAGGCTTACCTTAATCAGCAAAAGTATTAAGTATCTTTGCAATCTCCCTTTGTCTTTCAAAAATGTATTTTACTACTTCGTCTTCAACCTTAGTTGTTGCATTTAAAATTTTTGCACCATATCTATAAGTATTGTCAGGTCTTTCTATTTTGTAAAGAACTTTAAAAACAATCGGCAAGGATTTACCGTTAATATTAAGTTTTCCTGAGTACGGCTTATTTAATTCTAAATAAACAGTTTTTGGCAACTTAAAACTAAATCCTTTCTCAGAAATGTCCCTAAGCGACACACAAACATTAACGTTATCATATATCTCTAATAGAATTGGATTTTTTTGGGAACATTTTACTCTTACATGCTCTCTTTTTATTTTTGGTTCTATAGCAAGAGAAGGAAAAGTTGTAACTAAAGTTTCCTTATTCCAAAATAAAGGTCTTAAAAGTAGAACTTCATTGTTAAACTTTACATAAATTTCTTTTTCCTGATTTATCATTGCTTCTATTTTTGGATTTATTTCAAATTCAATCTGCTTTCTTCCAAAATCTATATCTAAAACAGGCAAAACAACTTTTATTGGTGATTCTTCATAAAAAATATTCGCTTCTAATTTTCTATCTTTTTTGAGCTTATTTATAAACTCATCAAGTATCCCCTCTGACATAGCAACCTCAGGCTTATGTTATACTAATATTTTATCACAATAAAAAGGAGTATCAATATTGAATGAAATTCTCAGCTCTCTTGAAATTTCATTTATAAAAGGTATCGGGAATATAACTTTTAAAAATTTAATACTTAAATTCAAAACTTCAGAAAATATTCTTAACGCAGATTTTAATCAGATAAAAGAAAACTTTGGTGAAAATGTAGCAAATTTAATCGTAAATAGAGATAAATCGTTAAGAGAAAGAGCTTTAAAAGAGTATGAGAAAGCTTTAAAATACAACATCCGGATAATTCCTTTTTCTTCTGAAAACTATCCTAAACTGCTAAAAGAAATTCCAGACCCACCAATAGTTTTGTATGTTAAAGGTAATTTGAATAATTTAGATAACTCTCTTTCTGTTGTTGGAACGAGAAAGTATTCTAATTATGGTCTTTATGTAGTAAACTCTATCGTTAAAGAATTGGCAAAGAATGGTGTAACTATAGTTTCTGGACTTGCCTCCGGAATTGATACCTTGGCACACAGAATAACTTTAAAAGAAAATGGTTATACTGTTGCGGTTTTAGGCAATGGTATTGATATAGTGTATCCTTACGAAAATAAAAAGCTTTATGAAGAAATCTCAGAAAAAGGTTGTATTATTTCTGAATTTCCGTTTGGAACAAAACCTTCACAGTACACATTTCCAATTAGAAATAGAATTATAGCCGGCTTGACTTATGGAACGTTTGTAATCGAAGCACCAGAAAAATCAGGAAGTTTAATAACAGCTAATTATGCTAATAACTACGGAAGATTAGTTTTTACAGTTCCGGCAAACATAAATCTATCTTCTGCAACAGGTAATAATCTTCTTATAAAAGATGGAGCTATTCCAATAACAAGCTTTGAAGATTTTAAAGACCATTTACCATTTTTAAGTTTTAAAAAGAAAAATTTTGAAAAAGTTTTAGATTTAACAGAGGAAGAAAAATTTATACTTCAAGTCATCGGGTCTGATAAGGTTTATATTGATAAAATCATAGAATCGGTAGATGGAAAATTTGATGTTTTTACAGTTTTAAATGAAATGGTAATTAAAGGTATCCTTTCTGAGGAGTTTGGATTTTATTATCGTAGTTAGCAGAAGCCCTATATGAAATTTCTAATTTAAATCATTTAAAAATCTAAGCTATTTTTATATAATCTGAGAGAGAAAATTTATAACAGGAGGTTTTAGTATGTCAGAATTTAGACATGTTTTTGTATGTATGCAAAGAAAGCCACCAGGAATGCCATCTTGTGGTGATAAGGGCTCTGACCAAATTTTTATGAAATTCCAAGAAGCATTAATGACAAAAGGACTTTTTAACAAAATGGCAGTAACTGCAACAGGTTGCTTAGGTCCATGTATGTTTGGTCCAAATGTAGTTGTATATCCTGATGCTATCTGGTATGGAAACGTTACTCCAGCTGACGTAGAGGAGATAGTTCAAAAGCATATAATTGAAGGACAACCAGTAGAAAGACTTATAGTATCAAAAGGAAAACCACCGGGAATGTTTTGATTAAGCATTATTACCTTTTTCTGTCCTGAGGACCTAAGTCTGAAGGATCTCCTCTTTGGATTTTTGATTTGAAAAGAAAACAGGAGATTCTTCGCCGGCTGAAGAATGACACCATAGGGTCGTTCTTTGTAATTCTGAGGCCTAGGGTCGAAGGATCTCATGTTTAAATTTTATAAAAACCGCTAATTTCTCACCCCAAGGTATACCTTTAAAAAATATAAATGTATAAATCCCCTCTATTTCCAGATTTGTCTATATAGCCTTCCTTTGGAATTTTTAAAGTTAGAGGTAATTGTTCTTCCCTTGGAATTTTTAACTCTAAAATCTCATCTGTTATTGTTTTAATTCTCAGAATTTCATACTCTTCCAATGGCTTTTGTAATTTTAATTTTAGATACAAATCATTGCCCACTTTTTTAAAAACATTTTCAACCAGTTTAAATCTTATTATCAGGTCTCCGCTTTTTCCACCGCTTGTACCATCATGACCTAAATTTCTAATTCTTAACCTTTCTCCATCATCAATACCTTTTGGAATGTTAATTTTAATAGACTCTAATCCTTTATAGCAGCCTTGTCCTTTACATTTTTCACATGGATTTAGAATTTCATATCCTTTACCAAAACAATTAAAACAAACAATTTTTCCTATTTTTGTCTGAATTTTGCCAATTCCATCGCATTTTTTACATTTTATAATCTTGCTTGATTGTGAGAGACCTGAACCTTCACAATTTTCACATGTTTTATATCTTTTGTAAGTGATGACTTTTTCACTACCCAAAATAGAATCTTTTAGACTAACCTTTAAAGTTATATAAATATTTGAACCATTTTTTGGCTTATCAGTAAATCCTAAAAATTCAAGAAGTTTTTCCTCAAATACATTTAAAAGATTTGATTTTCTAAGAATGTTATTATAAGAACTTCTTTTTTCTGGGTCTATGAGAGTTTTGTATGCTTGGTTGATAAGCTTGAAAATTTCTTCCGAATCTTTGTTTAAATCAGGATGAAACTTCTTGGCTTGCTTTCTGAAGGCTTTTTTTATCTCTTCCTCGGTAGCATCTATTTTTAAGCCAAGAAGTTTATAAAAATTCATTATGTTATTTCTTCTTCCTCAGATATAGCAACTACTACTTTTGCTGGTCTTATAACTTTACCTTTATATTTATATCCTGCTTGAAGGACTTTGACGATTTGATTATTTCCATACTCTTTTGTTTTTAGAGTTTCTAAAGCTTCATGCTCCATTGGATTAAATTCCCCTGCTGCCTCTATCTTTTCAATTCCATAGCTTTGAAGAAGGTTCATAATTTGATAATGTGTCATCTGTATTCCTTGCATGATGGCGTTTATATCGTTAGATACTTTAAAGCTTTCTAATGCTTTTTCAAAATTATCCACCACATCTAAAAAAGCTTTTGCAAACTTTTCTATAGATTCTTCTTTTATTTGCTCTCTTTCTTTTATTGCTCTGATTTTGTAATCTTCAAAATCTTTTTGAATAGATTGATATAAAGCGCTTAAACGTTTTGCAGCTTCTTCTGTTTTTTGTAATTTTTGTTTTAATGTTTCTACTTCTTCTTGCAGCTTCTTTATAAGCTCATCTTTCTCTTGCTCTGTTAAAGATTTTTCTTCTCTAACTTCTTCTTGATTTTGTTCTTGGTTTTCAATATTTTCTTGAATATTTTCTTGATTATTCTTTTCTTCCAACTTTTTACCTCCTGATTTTTGTTTTACAAATATAATGGAATTATTTTGAATTTTATTTTCTTCTTACTTTATATAATTTATGTCTGATAAGGTTTTTTACAAGAAAATATCTTCGCCAAATATTGTCAAATCTATAAATTCGTCTGCAACTTCTATCAGCTCTTTAGCTGTTGTTTGTTTAAATGCTGCAATTTCTACTTTGACACCTTTTGTTTGTAAGTATTTTACAAGGTCTTTAAAATCTCCATCTCCAGTCGTAAGTATGGCTACATCTATCTTTTCAGATAAAGCTATAGCATCTATTGCTATTCCCATGTCCCAATCTGCTTTGATCGTTGTCCAAAGATTACCCTCTTCATCCAATCTTTTAAATATTTTTGGCTCCTTTTCTCTAACTTGATAACCTATATGCTTAAGCGTGTTTATAAATCCTTTTTGGTCAACACCTTGTAGCTTCACTATATAAGCAAAGGCTCTAACTAAAACTCTATCTCCAAGAGTTTTATAAAGGATGCTTTCAAAATTTACTTTTCTATTAAATATATCCCTTGCTGAATAATATAGGTTCTGTATGTCTACAAATATAGCAACTCTTTGATTATTATATATCTTTTTGTTCAAGAATAACTCCTTTTTTAGCATTATTTTTTCTTAATTCTACCATATTAAGAACAAAGTTTGTATAAATTCAATTTTTTTCTAACTAAATCTGACAAAGTTTACAATTATTTTTTATGTTATAATATTGACTAAATTTTTTTAAGAGGAGGTAGTTAAGAATGAAAAAATTAGTAATCGGATCAGTAGCAGCTGTATTATCGGCATCTTTACTTTTCAGCTGCCAAAAGAAAGAAGAACAACAGCCAGCTGAACAACAAGCACCAGCTGCACAACCAGCAGCTCCAGCACCAGCTGAACAACAACCAGCTCAACAAGCTGCACCTGCACAAGGTGGAGAGCAACAAGCTGCACCAGCAGGAGAACAACAGCCAGCTGAACAACAAGCAGTTCCAGCAGGCGAACAAAAACCAGCTGAACAAAAGTAATTTCACACTATATAAGGGGGGCTTGTCCTCCCTTTCATTAATTAAAATTTACTATTCTAAAAATTCTTCTTTTTGATAGTTTAGGTGAGAAACTAACAGTTTTTATAAAATTTAAAAATGAGATCTTTCAGCCTACCTTGTATTCCTCTTGAAAATTCTTCTTAAACAATTCTTTTATCTCTTTCTCAAGCTCTTTTATGCTTTTTCTATTTTTCTGATTAGCTCATCATATATTCTATGTAATTGCTCAAAATAATCCACCTATACTATAATAAACAATTAGCATAGAAGGTAAAACATGAATTTAGTAGAATTACTACAGATAGCATCATCAGAAGAAAAAGCAGAGGAATTTTTAAGAGAATGAAGTGTTAGAAATGACAGTATTCTTGAAGATTTAAAAATTCCATTCTCTAAATTCATATTGGCTGTAAAGCTATTCATCCTTGAAGCTGCTGCTCATAAAGCACATAAAGAGCTTAATTTAGCTTACAATACTACTTACAAGATCTACACAAAGCTTAGACAATGTATATACAAATTTGTCTCAAAAGATGACCAGCTTTTATCAGGAGAAGTAGAAATGGATGAAAGTTATTTTGGAGGAAAAAGGAAAGGTAGTAGAGAAAAAGGAGCAAAGAATAAAATTCCTGTGTTTGGAATTCTTGAAAAAAATGGAAAAATTAAAGTTGAGATAGTAAAGGATGTATCTGCTGAAAGAGACTACTAAAATTTCATGGTGCAAGTAAGGACAATTTTATCTACTATCTAAAAGAGCTTGAATTTAGGTATAACCTTAGGATATGATGATAGTTTGTATAAATGTTTAGGTGGAATAAATTGAGAAATTATCAAGTTTAAAAATTTTTGTTATATTTAATGTACGATGACAAAGAACGACCCAATGGTGTCATTCTGAGTGAAGCGAAAAATCTCATACTTTTACTGAATTTCTTGCCTGGCGTATATTATTTACATATGCTATAAAATATAACATCTTTCCAAAACAGAGGTTGATTTATGAAAAAAATATTTTTAATTTTTGCGATTTTCTTAGTATCAATAGCTTTATTTTACTTCTACAACAAAAGCAAAAATGGATACGAAATTTATAAGCTTGAGAAAAAAGAAGTTGTTAAATCTATTTATGCTTCCGGATATATAGATAGTGAAAATAGCGTAATAGTTAAATCAGAAGTTTCTGGCTACGTTGAAAAAATATATGTAAAGGAAAACGACCAAGTAAAGAAAGGTCAAATCCTTGCGAAAATATCCAATCCTACACTTTATGAAAATCTAAAAGATGTAGAGTTTCAAGCACAGATTATCAAACAAAAACTTTCTGAAAATTCAGATTTTAGAAAGCAGTTTATTGAAAATATAGAAATGAAAAAAGCAAACTATGAAAATCTTCTAAAGGTTTACGAGAGAAGAAAAAATCTATTTGAAAAAGGGTTGATCCCAAAAGAGCAGTTTGATGAGGTAGCTAAAAATTTAGAAGTAGCCAAGAGAGATTATGAGAAAGCGGTTGCAAGCTATCAAGATAGTTTAAAAGAGTTGTCTTATCAGCTAAAAAGCTTTGAAGCTAAAAAGTCGGAAGTAGTCAAAGAGATTGATAAATACTATATAAAATCTCCAACAGATGGCAGAGTTTTAAGAAAATTTGTAAATGAAGGAGACTATCTAAATAACATCTCTCAAAATAATCAGCTTTTTGCTATTGGAAGTTTAGATAAGACAGAGACGGTTTTATCGGTAGATGAAGAGTATGCACCATTGCTTAAAGAAGGAATGGAAGTCCTTGTAAAGCTTGACTCTTATCCGGATAAAGTTTTCACCGGAAAAATTAAAACGATAGAGTCTCAATCCGACAAAAATTCAAGAACGGTCAAAGTTAAAGCAGATGTTAACTATGACAGACCTGTTTTGTTAAACATGACGGTAGAATCTAATATAATTTTAGGAAAGGTTTCTGGCTTGTTTATTCCGGAGAATGCTTATAAAAACGGATATGTCAAATTGTTGGAAAATGGAGAAATCAAGAATGTAAAAGTAGAAGTTGATAAAGAAAAATATAATGGTTATCTAAGAGTTTTAAGTGGTTTAAACGAAGGTCAAACCATAGTCATTGGTAAATAAGATGTATCATATACTTTTTTTAGCTTTAAAGTTTTTAGTTGAAAGAAAAAGACAGACTTTTGTCTCGATTGTTGGTGTTGGGATCGGCGTTGCAGCTTTTATAGTTATGGCTTCATTGATGAATGGATTTCAAAAATACTTTGTAGAGCAAGCAATAGACCTAAACGCACACATTACACTTAAGACCAAGCCGGAAGATATACCGGATAGAATTCTAAAAATTTACTATGGTGATAAAATTATTCCGGTAATTCTTGGGTCTAAACCTCCTGAAAAGAAGGATAAAATCACAGATTACAAATTTATAATAGAAAAGTACTCAAACAATCCTGATATTCTTGGTGTAGCACCACATCTTGTAAGTCAAGGTATATTAAAATATGGAACAGTTGAAAAGTCTGGGTCATTGATTGGTATAGACCCAAATTTGGAAAGAAAAGCATCGGTAATTGATAAATTTATAGAAAATAAACGATTAGATGTTTTATTAGCAGACGAAAACAGCATAATCATCGGTAAACTTCTCGCCAAAGACCTTGGAATATACGAAACGGGAAAGAAAGTAATTCTAACAACGCCAAACGGAAACACACATCTGTTTAAGGTTGTTGATTTTTTTAACTCAGGAATTACAAACTTAGACCAAACAAGAGTTTATTTAAACCTTAGAACGCTTCAGACCATGCTTCAAAGACCAAATGAAGTTAATGAGCTAATATTTAAGATAAAAGATGTAAATAAAGCAGAAAGGTTAGCAAGATTAATCTCACAAGAGACCGGTTATTACACTGAAAGCTGGCAGTTTGCATACAAAAACTTTCTACAGCTTTTTAAAATCCAAAACTACATCACATACATGATAGTATTTGCTATTTTGGTAGTATCAGCTTTTGGAATTTTTAACATCATAATGATGACAGTTATGGAAAAGAAAAAAGATATAGCAATTTTAAAGACCGTTGGGTATGAAGATGATGAAATAATAAAAATCTTTACATTTCAAGGTGTAATCATTGGCTTTTTTGGCTACATAATAGGAGCAATACTTGGCTATTCTATCCAAGAATGGCTATCAAGCTTAAGGATAGACGTTGAAGGTTTAATAAGAGCAAAAGGCTTTATTCTTGATAGAAGCATTCTTTACTTTGTTTATGGCTTTGTTTTTTCAATGTTTTTCTCCATACTGGCATCTTTTTATCCATCTTACAAAGCATCTAAGTTAAATCCTGTTGATATTTTTAGAAGTGGTGGATGATGGAAATTATAAAAGTAGAAAATATAAACAAGTTTATTGCCAATGAGCATATTTTAAAAAATATAAATCTATCAGTAAACCAAGGAGAGTTTGTAAGTATCATAGGTCCATCCGGTTCAGGAAAAAGTACATTGTTATACATACTTGGACTTTTAGACCAACCAACAGACGGAAAAGTTTTTGTTGAAAATCAAGAGATAAATTTTAAGGATAAAAAAAGAATTTCAGAAATAAGAAATAAAAAATTTGGATTCGTGTTTCAGTTTCATTATCTGATAAATGAGCTTACAGCTTTAGAAAACGTTATGGTTCCAATGTTAAAAAGCGGCGTAGAAAAATCTGTGGCAGTAGATATAGCAATAAAGAATCTCGAAAAGCTTGGACTTGGAAAAAAGCAAGACAGAAGACCTTACGAGCTATCAGGTGGCGAACAGCAAAGAGTCTCTATTGCAAGAGCTTTATCAAACAATCCATTAGTAATCATTGCAGACGAACCAACGGGCAACCTTGACTCAAAAAATACCGAAATAGTCATGGAAATATTTGAAAATTTAAACAAAGAAGGAAGAACTATAATCATGGTAACTCACGAGATTGATTTAGCAGAAAGAACTCAAAGAATCATAAAATTAAAAGATGGTGAAATTATAGAAGATGTAAAGAAAATTTGAGTTATAATAATTTCTAAAAAAAGGGAGGCATAAAAATAATGGATATTACCACAATCGGTGGGATAATCGCTGCCTTAGTTTTGTTTGCTATAGGTGATATATTGGAAGGTGGAAACCCAGCCGGACTTGTTCATATATCTTCTATTATAATAGTCGTACCTACAACATTATCAGCTGCTGCCGTAGCAACAAAACAAAAATATGTTGCAGCTGCTTACAAAGAACTTAAAATCGTATTTGGCAATCCTCAATTAAATCCGGAAGAGACTTTAGAGCAAATTATAAAAATAGCTGAAAAGGCAAGAAAAGAAGGAATTTTAGCAATAGAATCTGATATAGGTAATATAGATGATCCATTTTTTAGAAAAGGTCTGCAGATGCTTGTGGATGGATTGGAGCCTGAAGTGATCAGAGAAAGATTGGAGCTGGAGATTGGAGAGATAGAGGAGTATTATGAAGGTGCTGCAAAATACTGGATTACGGCAGGAGAAACTACGCCGGTTTTTGGTCTTGTCGGTGCAGTTATGGGATTAATCCTTGCATTAAAAAGACTTGAAAATCCGGTAGAAATGGCAGAAGGTATAGCAGGTGCTTTTACTGCAACTGTTACAGGTATCGTATCTTCCTACCTCCTTTTTGGTCCATGGGGACACAAAAT
Organism: Sulfurihydrogenibium sp.; assembly: GCF_028276765.1. NCBI lineage: Bacteria > Pseudomonadati > Aquificota > Aquificia > Aquificales > Hydrogenothermaceae > Sulfurihydrogenibium > Sulfurihydrogenibium sp. The sequence continues at coordinate 7,560 of NZ_JAPYVU010000031.1, read as the reverse complement.
GAAAGCTAAGGCTAAAGATATAATTAAAACTAGAGAAATGATATTAGAAGGCATAATTGGAATAGCATTATCTAAAAATCCAAAAATGCTTAGAGAACAACTTATGATTTACACAGGAAAATCTGAAGCTAAAGAGGCTTAAGATATGGCAAGAAAGAAAAAACATGAAGAGCACGGTGCAGGGGAAAGGTGGGCTGTACCTTACGCAGATTTTTTGTCATTGCTTTTAGCTCTCTTTATTGCACTTTTTGCTATTTCTACAATAGATAAGAAAAAATTAGCGTCATTTGTTGAAGCTATATCTGCTGCATTTAGCTTTAAACCAATATCTACATCTGCTCCTCCATCAATAATCGAAGGTGTCGGAGTAAAACAGAAAAGAGAAGATGCAAAGAAAAAGATAAAAGAAAGAGTCCAGCAGATTATTAAAAAACTAAATCTTGAAGGAAAAGTTAGCGTTGAAATAATTCCTATAGGTGTAAGAATTAGAATATTAGATTATATATTGTTTCCTTCATGTAGCACAGAAATTAACCAAGAATATAAAGAGCTGTTAAATGGGATTGCTGAAGTTATAAAAGAAGCCAAACTGCCGGTAGAAGTTGAAGGACATACAGATGATATCCCACCCGGACCAACATGCAGTTATCCATCGAACTGGGAGCTTTCTGCATCCAGAGCTGCTGCAGTTGTAAGATATTTAATAACTGCCGGGAATTTACCGCCTTACCTATTTAGTGCGGTAGGCTATGCTGACACAAAACCAATCTCTCCAAACAATTCTGAAGTAGGAAGAAGGTTAAACAGAAGAATCGAAATAAATCTTATTACAGGTACTGATAAAGAAGCAGAATTAAAAGAAAAAGCAGATTTTATATATAAAGAAAATTCTGAAGAGAAAAATGAAAAACAAAAAACAACTAATGAAAGTGAAAGATAATTATTTAAACGTTGAAAAAGAAAAGCTAAAAAGTATTGATGAGGCCCTAGAAGCATTTTATAATAAAAAATCCGCCATTGAAAATGAAATAAAGTTAGTATTAGAGCTTAATATTAACGATATCTTTTCGATGGAACAAAAATATGAATTTATAAATTATCAAAAAGAAAAGTTAAAAAAGATAGAAGAAGAGATAAAATCCTTAGAAAAAGAAAAAGAGCAGATTAAAGAAAAGATAGCATTACTAAATGCAGAGAAAAAAGCTATTGATAAATATTTTACTTTAAAAGTAAACAAAAAACAGATTTTAGACAATTTTAAAGAAATGGTGGAGTCAAATGAGATTTTTAATAGGAATTCTATTTTTAATAAGTAGTAGCTTTGCACAAGTTGAAGAGTTAAAAAAAGAAGCTGAAAAGTTAAAACAGATAAGAGATGAAATAAAGGCAACATATCAAAAAAATGAAGCTTTACTAGAACAAATAAAAAAAGAAAAACAAGCTTTAGAGCTTTTAAAGAAAGAGATAGAAGAAAGTAAGAAAAAAATTCAAGATGAAAGATATAAAAAGCTTGCAAAAGTATTTGAAAAAATGGACCCGGAGATGGCAGGTCAGAAACTGTCTAAAATGGAGTCAGCTGAAGATGCTGCATATATCATTTTTAATATGAATGAAAAAAAAGCAGCAGCTGTACTTGATAATACCGACCCAATAATGGTGAGTAAAATCGTAAAAATTTTAACAAGATTGAAAGAAGAAAGTGATATTAAAAATTGAATGATTATAAGTGATGTAAAGTTTTACTAAAGGAACGTCCCGTAAACCTGAAGTGACGTTTAGCATGGGAGCGTTTTAAAAATTTTTATAAATTTACCTTTTTGCCATCCCGAGGGCGTAAGTCCAAAGGATCTCTTTTTTGATTTTTTGACTTGAAAAGAAAAACTTGAGATTCTTCGCTTCGCTCAGAATGACGATGTGGATTTTTGGAACAGCCTCGAATGACATGTAGATTTTTTGCAAGCAGTCTCATTATTTTATATTCTTCAATCTTTCATACTCATCTTTTGTGTTAATACTCCAATAACTAAAAAGATTCTTGTCTATCTTGGAGATTTCATCTTCATACAATTTTAGGCAATTCAGCTTATCAATCCAAGACATTAAAGACTTACTTGAGTTATATACTTCCTTAGCTTTTTCTAAAGCATCTTTTTTATAAAGCGTATTTAAAGGTTGGTATTTTCCATTGATTACAGGAAGAATGCAATCATAATCTGAAATTTTTTCTTTATAAAAATCAATTAATTCTGGATTTAAAAGTGGAGTATCTACAGTAGCCATAAACACATACGGATTATTAATACTATCTGCTACTGACACAACTGCGTTTAGTGGACCATCGTAAGGGTTTTTATCTTTGATAAAACTTGTCTTATCAAGAAATCCATGAAGTTCTTTTTGATAAATTTCTTCATCTTTATTTATTGAAAGGATGATTTCATCGCATTTTTCATAGAGCTTTTTGACAATTGTTTTTAAAAATGTTTGTCCATCAAGTTTTAAAAATGCTTTATCTTCACCCATTCTCTTGCTTTGACCGCCAGCAAGCAGGATGCAAGAAATTTTATTCGTAGTCATATAAAGCTGTTGTTAAATATTTTTCTCCACCATCAGGACAGATAAAAACTATAACACCTTCATCAATTTCTCTCGCTACTTTTATTGCTGCCTCATAAGCAGCACCGGATGATTGTCCTACAAATATGCCTTCCAATCTTGACAGCTCTCTTGCTCTTTGATAAGCAATATCAGTTCCAATAAAGATAGTTCTATCAAGCCTGTTTTCATCAAAAATACCTGGCTTTATGGAAGTTTCTATATATTTTAATCCCTCTATCCCATGAAATGGGCTATCCGGCTGAACGCCTATAACTTGAATATCCGGATTGAAGATTTTTAATCTTCTACCAGTTCCCATAACGGTACCGCCTGTTCCTATTCCGGCAACAAAGTGAGTAATCTTTCCTTCTGTTTGATTCCAAATTTCCACTGCGGTAGAATCAAAATGTGCTTTCCAGTTTGCATCATTGTTATATTGGTCTATGTAATAATATTTTTCTGGATACTTTTCAACAAGCTTTCTGACATAAATAATTGCTCCATCTGTACTTTCAAGTGGATTTGTAAAATGAATTTTGGCTCCAAATGCCTTTATGATTCTCTTTCTTTCTTCGCTAACATTGGCTGGCATCGCAAGTTCAACTTGATATCCAAGGGCTGTTCCAACCATTGCAAGGGCAATTCCAGTGTTTCCGGATGTTGCATCTATGATAACTTTATCTTTTGTTAGTTTTCCGGAATTAATTGCTTCAACTATCATTCTTGTTGCCGGTCTGTCTTTTACAGATCCACCGGGATTATAAGATTCTAACTTTGCATAAATTTTTACATTCTTCTTTTTTATATCTTCAGGCAATGACCTGCTGAGTTCTACTAATGGAGTATTTCCAACAAGCTCTAATATTGATTTTCTTGTTTTTCTATAGCCTTCATCATGCTGTCCAAGTATCCACATAAAAGCCTCTTGGTTTTTTTGTAATTATTATATCAGTTAAGACTCAGGTTAGAAATAGCTAACATTTGAATATTAGTTGTAAAGCTAAAAAAGGTTATTAGAATGTATTTTATAAATTGCAATAATTATACGTCTGACAAAAAATCATTTTAAAAGTATGGGATTCTTTACTGGTATAGAATGACAGATTTTTATTTTTCCTTGTCGTCCAGCAGCAAAGTGAAGGATCTGATTTTTAATGTTTTTTGAAAAGAAAAATAGGAGATTCTTTGCACGGCTGCAGAATAACAATGCAGATTTTTGGAACAACCTCAAGAGAACTTCAAAAAAAGCAGGAGATTTTTTTCTTTTGTTCAAAATGATCAATAGATTATCCCTTATCTGATGCTTGATAATCAAACCCTGTTTGTCATCTTACAGATGACGAAAAATTCCCTTATTCTGAGCTTCTTATTTGGTGTGCTTAAACGTTAAAAATCAATCATGATGATCGTGATGGTCATGACTGCCACAGCCAAATTGTGATAAAAGCTCAAAATTCTCTTCTGTAATTAATAGAAGCTGATTTGACTCAAATTTAGCTATCACTTCATCTAAAGTTTGCTTATCGTCTTTAGCAAAATAGATTTTCATCCCAAAGGTCAAAGCTATATTGTATGCACCTTTCCCCATATGAAGGGTAATTAATTCTTCTATACCGAGGCTGTTTAGAAATCTAACTACTCCACCACCATTATCTGCTGGATTTTCTACAATTTCAATTTTCTTTGAGTTTTTGTCGTATAATGTAAAAAATTTAACTTTTCCAAATGCTGGAGAGATCTTGATTGGTTGATTTTCTCGTGGAGCTTTTATAGGAATTGCTACATAACCATTGTATTTTCCTTGGTTTTCTTTGCTTTGGTTTAAGTCTGATATTATCATTATTGTCTCCTTCAAAATAGGTTAATGAATACTAACTTTATTGCATCCATTTCTTTTTAAAAATGATTTACGTCATAATTACATTTCAAAGTTAGTAAATGTTTACTCACTGAACAACCCTTTAATTTTAATGATTTTCATCATACTTTTTTATTTAGAAAAGTTAATAAATATTAACTAAATCATTTTTAACAGGAGGTTTTAGCTATGGACTTGTTAGCTTTGTCCAGATTCCAGTTTGCGTTTACAGCATTCATGCACTTCATCTTTGTTCCATTAACACTTGGTTTGTCTGTCTTCATTGCCATCCTCAAAACTCTTTATCTAAAAACCAAAAATCCATTGTATGATGAGCTCTCTATGTTCTTGATGAAGCTTTTTGCTATCAACTTTGCTGCGGGTGTGGCAACTGGTTTAACGATGGAATTTGAGTTTGGTACTAATTGGTTCCAGTATTCAAAATTTGTGGGTGATATCTTTGGTTCACCATTGGCGATCGAAGGTTTAATGGCATTCTTCTTAGAATCTACGTTTATAGGTATATTCCTATATGGTAGAGGAAGAATATCGGAAGCTATGCACACATTTTCAGCATGGATGGTAGCTCTTGGTAGTAATCTTTCTGCATTATGGATTTTAATTGCTAACTCTTGGATGCAAACACCTACTGGTTATAAAATTGTTGAAACTGGGCAGGGAATCAGAGCAGAGCTTACAGATTTTTGGGCTGCAGTTTTAAATCATACAACAATAATAAGATTTCTTCACACAGTTGATGCCGGTCAAATTACAGCAGGATTTTTCGTTTTAGGTGTATTGGCATATTTCTTACTCAAAAGACAACATGTTGAGATGGCAAAATTGGGCATGAAAGTGGCTCTAATTTATACTTCTATAGTATCAGTGTTAGCTATCATATTTGGTGATATTAGTGGTTATTATGTAGCGAAATATCAACCTTTAAAACTTGCTATGGCAGAGGGAATTTGGAATACTGAAAAAGGAGCTCCTGTTATACCTATCGGTTGGGTAGATCAAAAAGAACAAAAAACTTATGCACCTATAGCTATTCCAGGTATGGCTTCGTTTTTATCATACCATGATTTCAACGCAGAAGTAAAAGGAATTAACGACCTTGTCAAAGAATATCAGCAAAAAGCAAAAGATTATGAATCAAAAATAGCAGAGTTAGAAAAACAATATGCTGTAAATCCAACTCCAGAGTTAAAGCAACAGTTAGCAGAATATAAAGCATATGCAAAGGCTTATAATATTTCCCATGCAGATTTACCAAGTGTTAACGTAGTGTTCCAATCTTTCCACTTTATGATTGGTTTAGGCTTCTTGTTTGTGTTTGTCTCTCTATGGGGTCTATACTTGCTCAAAAAAGGAACTATTTATCAAAATATAGCATTCTTAAAAACAGTTCTTTACTCAATACCACTTCCATTTATAGCATCAGAGCTTGGTTGGTTTACAGCTGAAGTCGGTCGTCAACCATGGTTAGTCCAAGGAATGTTAAAAACAGCTGATGGTGTAACTTACTTTAATACTTCTGCTAATGTATTGTTCTCGGTAATAACGTTCATTTTAATTTACACAGGTATTTTTGTTATATATGTAAAAACAATGAAAAAGAAAGTTCAAGAGTATGCTAAAAAAGACATTGTAGTTGATTATGAAACTGTACCAAGCACTGTTCAAGTAGGAATGTATTCAAAAGATACAAAAGGGGGTGTTTAATATGCTACCAATGGAGCTTTTTACACTTCAAGGCTTATGGTTTGTTTTAGCAGGTATATTTTTGATAGGGTATGCAGTTACCGATGGTTTTGACCTTGGAACAGGCTTTCCTATGATTTTTATGAAAAATGAAGAAGATAGAAAAATTTTATACAATGTAATTGCACCTGTTTGGGATGGTAATGAAGTATGGCTTATAGCCGGTGGAGGTATGCTTTTTGCAGCATTTCCGGCTGTTTATGCTGCTTCTTTTTCTGGATTCTATATTGCAATTTTATTGGTTCTTTGGGCTTTAATTGGTAGAGCCATTGCATTTGAATACAGAAACAAATCCGAATCTTTAGCCTGGAAAAGAACTTTTGATTTTATCTACTGGATTGGAAATGTTCTTCCGGCTATTCTTTTTGGTTGTGCGGTAGGTAATGCAGTTGTAGGTGTTCCTATTGATAAAGATGGTGCATACTTAGGAGATTTCTTCACACTTTTAAGACCTGTACCACTTGCAATGGGACTTGTCAGCTTATTTATGTTTGCAATGCATGGAGCTGCGTATCTGCTTAGAAAAACAGAAGGCTCAGTTTTTGAAATGGCTAAAAAATACGCTGTTATAAGTGCATTTGGATACTTAGCTGTAGTTATTTTAACAAACGTATTAGCTTTAATCCAAGCTCCATATCTGTATGAAAACTATTTAAAATATCCAATCTTCTTTATTGTTCCTGCTGTAATGTTAATTTCATGGATTTTGTACTTACAATTTTTAAAATCCGGTAAGTATGAAAAGATGGTTTTTATATCAAGCGTGTTAAGTGGAGCTACAGTTTTAAACGTTGCCCTTGCATCATTCCCGGTGTTCATAAGGTCAACAATCAATCCTGAATATAGCTTAACTGTGTTTAATTCTGCATCTTCAGAATTAACGTTAAAAGTTATGTTAATCGTCGCTGTTATCTTTATGCCATTGGTTATTTACTACACAAGATATGCATACAAAGTTTTTGCCGGAAAAGTGAAAGGAGACACAAGCTACTATCACTAATATCTAACCCCCTGCCGGATTTAAACCGGTAGGGCTTCCTCTTGAAATACAAACCATTTTTAAATAATATTGCTGTTAAAGCATACGTCGGGTAAAAAATTCATAAAAGTAAGAAATTCTCCGTCGCTTTAGAATGGCTATACTTTTGTAATGACAATTCATGAATTGTCTCTACTTTCATTTCTCTACCATCCTGAGGCCAAAGGCCGAAGGCCGAAGAATCTCTTTTTTGATTTTTTGACTTGAAAAGAAAAACAGGAGATTTTTTGCTTCACTCAGAATGACGATACGGATTTTTAGGACACTTTCATTGAAACTTTAAATATTATTACTGGAATAC
>NZ_JAPYVU010000030.1 GCF_028276765.1 Sulfurihydrogenibium sp. | reverse complement strand
GTTCCATCTGAACCGTGTGGGTTATAAAGTTTCGTTTTACTTTTTACATTCTTACAAAAATCATCAACAACTTCCAAAATTTACAAATTATCATTTAAAGCATTTATTGTATAATAGAGATGCAAAATTACTTTGATACTCAGAAAGGAGCTATTTCTTGTTTAATTTTGATAAAGCTTATTTTGAAAAAGTAATGTATCAGCATTTAGATAGTAATGTTAATTTCATACTTCAAGTAGGTAAATACATTATAGACAGCGGTGGTAAGAGAGTTAGACCTTATCTTGTTTTGAAATTTTCTAAAATAATAAAAAATAAAAATGAAGAAAAAGACTATATCTTGGCAGCTGCATTAGAATATCTTCATACCGCATCCCTTCTTCATGATGATGTTGTAGATGGCTCACTATTAAGACGCGGAAAGCCTACAGCAAACAGAATTTTTGGAAATGATACAACCGTTTTAACCGGTGATTATATGTATGCTAACGCACTTTATCTCTTTTCTATCTATGGCGATATAGACATGATTAAAAACGTAAGCCAAACAGTCAAAAAAATGGCTGAAGGACAACTTTTAGAACTAAAAAAAATTGCTGACTTTGATATAACGTTACAAGAGTATTACTCAATTTTAGAAGGAAAAACTGCAGCACTGTTTGGAAGTTGCTGTTATGTTGGCACAGCACTTGGAACAGATAACGAGACTTTAAAACAAAAAGCTTTTGAGTATGGTTTAAACATCGGTATGGCATTTCAAATTGTGGATGATTTATTAGATTACACAGGAAAAGAGGAAAAAACCGGAAAGTCTATAATGAATGATTTAAGAGAGGGAAAAATAACATACCCTTTGATTGCTGTAAGAGAAAAACTATCTACAGAAGAAAAGGAATTCATAAAATCAGTTTTATTAAACAAAAATCCGGATACTGAAGATTTAATAAAAGTTAAAAATATTGTAGAAAGCTACGGTGGAATAGAAGAGGCTAAGCAAAAGGCAGAAGACTTTGTAAATAAAGCGATAGAAAGTTTAAGAGTTTTTGGAGACAGTGAAGATGTTGAGGAATTGGAAAGTTTAGCTAAATTTATAATTGAGAGAGAAATGTGATACAAGTGAGAACAGAATAGGGAGACTGTTCCAAAAATCCGCATTGTCATTCTGAGCGAAGCGAAGAATCTCCTATTTTTCTTTTCAAGTCAAAAATCAAAAAAGAGATCCTTCGGACTTCGTCCTCAGGATGGCACGGAAAGGTAAGCTTACGAAAATTCTGGAACACCCTCACAGAATAGGTGGATTGGATTAAGAATTGGCAAATGTTAATTAAGAAGATCCTTCTGCTTTACAGCCTTAGAATGACAAGGAAAGATAAACTTACAAAAATTTTTACAGCTCTCTCATAAATATATGACATTAAATCTTGAATGATTTAAAAAATTTTGCTAATTTCTTCTGCCAAAAAGTAAAGATAGGAGGCAATTAATGTATAGAACATTACTAAAATCTAAGGTTCATAGAATAAAAATAACCGGAGCAGACCTGCATTATGAAGGAAGTCTTACATTAGATGAAGAAATAATGGAAGCTGCAAATTTAATTCCATTTGAAAAGATAGAAGTTTATAACGTAAACAACGGTCAAAGATTTTCTACCTATGTAATCCCTGGAGTTAGATATTCAGGAGAATGTATCTTAAACGGAGCAGCGGCAAGATTAGGTCATTATGGAGATATTATAATAATTGCATCGTATGCAGCAGTAAACGAGAAAGATTTAGAAAGCTTCAAAGTAAATCTTGTTTACATAGATGAAAACACGAATACAATCAAAGAAAAGAAAGAAGTATTGGCGTTAAAATCTAAAGTTTTAGCCAAAACTAACGAATAGTAAAGTAGGTGATTAAAATGAGATATAAACTCATATTACTATTCGTTTTGATAGGGTTTTTAATACAATCTTGCTCTGTTCAAGTTAAAGAGAAGGGAAGCTCTACCTACAAAGATACATATAAACCAAAGACTGCTATAAGAAACGAAAATAAAGAAAAAATTGAGTTAAAAACATTGGAGAGTAATAACACAAAAAATAAAGTCTTAATAGCCATTACAGAAGAAGATAAAAATTTTATCAAGAAAGAAGCATCTGCATTAAGCATGCAAATTCCGGATGATAAAGATATAGATTATTTCATAGATTACTTTACAACGACAAAAAAATACTTCACAGAAAACGCTCTTAAAAGAGCAAATTACTTTATGCCAATGGTAAAAAAAATCTTCAGACATGAAGGACTGCCAGAAGAATTGGCATATCTTGCGGTTGTTGAAAGCGGATTTAATCCTTTTGCTACATCTCCTGCAAACGCAGCCGGAATTTGGCAGTTTATTCCATCTACCGGGAGAAGGTTTGGATTAAGAATAGATGAATACATTGATGAAAGAAGAGACCCATACAAATCTACAATAGCAGCCGCAAAATATTTAAAGACTTTATACAACATGTTTGGTAGTTGGGAGCTTGCGATTGCAGCATACAACTGTGGAGAAAAATGTGTCGCAAAGAGATTAGAATCTTCATCAGTCATATCTTTTTATGAGATAAAAGATATCCTTCCATCACAAACAAAAGAGTATGTTTCAAAATTTTTTGCCATTCTTCTGATTGCTAACAATCCTGAAAAATATGGATTGGATGTTAAAACAAATATTTATGATGTTATTAATTTTACTGCCGACAGAGAGATAAACTTAAATGACTTGGCGCAAGAGAAAAAAGTTGATTATGATATTTTAAAATTCTACAATGCCCATTTAAAGAAAGACATAGCATTTGAAGGAATAAACATAAACCTTCCAAAGCTTGATTATGCTGCAACCTTTGACAGGAGATTTATAACAACACAGCCAATAGCTAAAAATAAAACCAGTGAAAATAGATATGTAGCAAAAACATCAAGTCCTAAGCCTTCAACTGAACCTGCTCAAACAATTGTCTCCCAAACTCAGCCTGCTAAAAGTGAAAATGACAGCGAATCTTTAATATCACTAATCAAAACATCTGAAAAACCAGAGATTGTTAAAACATCCTATAAGCCATCTTCAAATAAAGAAAATATCTATATCGTTCAAAAAGGAGATACATTATTTAGTATTGCAAGAAAGTTTGGCGTATCTGTTGACGTTTTAAAAAATTTAAATAACTTAGAAGATGACAATATTAAAGTTGGACAGGAGTTATTGATTCCTTGATAAACAGAAGAAAGACAAGACCGGTTTATGTAGGCAATGTTAAGATAGGCGATGGAGCACCGATAGTTGTCCAATCTATGACAGATACAAAAACCCATGATATAGAAGCAACTTTAAATCAGATAAATAGACTTGCAAAAGCAGGATGTGAAATTATAAGAGTAGCCGTTCCAAGAGAAGAGGATGCGTTAGCATTGCCGGAAATTGTAAAAAATTCTCCAATACCTGTAATAGGCGATATACATTTTTCCCCAAGAATTGCCTTTTTATCTCTTGAAAGCGGTATACACGGAATCAGACTTAATCCTGGAAACATCAATGATAAAGGAAAAATCAAAGAAATCCTCCAAGAGTGTAAGAAAAAAAATATTGCAGTTAGACTCGGTGTTAACTCCGGTTCTTTGGAAGAAAGACTTCTTGAAAAGTATGGTTATCCGTCTGCCGAAGCTTTAGCAGAAAGTGCTTTGTACTGGTCAGAATTTTTTGAGTCTGTAGGTTTTACAAACTTTAAGGTTTCTATAAAAGGTTCTGACGTACTTCAAAATATAAAAGCAAATAAAATCTTTGCAGAAAAAACTGACATACCCCTTCATATAGGAATCACAGAAGCAGGACCGGCAGGTAGAGGGTCTATAAAATCTGCCGTTGGTATTGGCATTTTACTGTATGAGGGCATCGGAGATACAGTAAGAGTCTCTTTAACAGCAGACCCGGAGGAAGAGATAAAGGTAGCATATCAAATTCTTCAAGCACTGGATTTGAGAAGAAAAGGTGTTGAGATTGTATCCTGTCCAACATGTGGAAGGATTGAGGTAAACTTACCGGAAGTGGTTAAAAAAGTTGAAGAAAAATTAGAAGCGGTAGATAAACCTTTAAAGGTTGCAATAATGGGATGCGTTGTCAATGCAATCGGAGAAGCAAAAGAAGCAGATATTGGGTTAGCATGTGGAAATAAATCAGCTATTTTATTTAAAAAAGGAGTTCCAGTCAAAAGAGTCTCTGAAGAAGAGATGGTAGAGGAGTTATTAAACGAAATTCAAAGAATGGATAATGAATAAGGAAATATTTTTATCTTATTTAGCCGGAATGTTTGATAACTGTGGCAAACTTTCTTTAAAAAAAGATGGAAGAACAAAGAAAAGCATATATCCTGAGGTCATTTTAAGGTCTAAAAAGGAAGATTTTCTAATTCAGGTAAAAGAAGCATACGGCGGAACTCTTAGAAAAAACAAAAATTCTTATGTTTTAATCTTAACACACAAAAAAGCCAAAAATTTATTAAACGACTTAAAAGATTTCTCTATTTTAAAAAAAAGAGAGATTGAGATAATACAGCAGATTTTTTCAAAACAATTTTCCGGTAAATTAGAAGAAAAAAGAAGAAAAAAATTGATTGAAGAGTTTTTATCTTTGATTCAGCCTCCCGAAAGAAAATCTAAAAACAAAAAATGGTCTGTAAAATCTCTGTTGGAGGATTAAAGTTTGGAAGAGAAAGAATTTAACTTAAGAGGCGTTGCTGTAGATGTTACTTCTTATGAGCTTGAAGGTGTGGATGAATTTGGAAAGGCGCCTGTAGTGCTAAAAAAAGTTATAAAATATAAAAGCAGTTTCAGCTTAGTAATGAAAGGAATAACCGAAGAGTTAGAATGGTATTTTTCTAAAGGACTTACGAATATATACTTTTTAGACAACGGAAAAGCTCTAAGAATAGAGCATGAAGATGGAACATACTGGGTAGACCTGCCTGCAGACCCGGAGCTAATAAACTTTCTTAAAGATTTTATAGAGGAGGCTTAAAGGTTGGAAAGCATCATAGAAAAGGCTGAAATACTTTTAGAGGCACTGCCATTTATAAGAAATTTTAGAGGCAAAACCTTTGTTATAAAATACGGCGGAAACGCTATGGACAAAGCAGATTTAAGAAACGCTTTTGCGCAAGACATTATAATGCTTAAATACATTGGAATAAATCCTATAATCGTTCATGGGGGAGGACCACAGATAGGTCAGTACTTGAAAAAAATGGGCTTAGAGCCTAAGTTTGTTGGCGGTTTGAGAGCAACAGACAAAGAGACAATGGATATTGTTGAGATGGTTCTTGGCGGTCTTGTAAATAAAAGTATCGTTCAGCTGATAAACAGTTATTCAGGCGGACATGTGAAGGCAGTAGGAATTACAGGAAAAGACGGATGTTTAATAAAAGCAAAAAAGTTAGACGCAGAAGAATATTTTAGGTCTATTGGAGATTACAGACCAACGGAGCTTTTAGACTTAGGTCATGTTGGAGAGGTTGAAGAAGTAAATCCAGAGCTTTTAATCCATTTAGATGAAGACAACTACATACCTGTTATTGCACCAATAGGATTTGATGAAGAAGGAAACGCATACAACATAAACGCAGATTTTGTTGCAGCAGCTATTGCAGCAGCTTTAAAGGCAGAAAAAGTATTATTTTTAACAGACATAGAAGGCTTGAAAGATGAAAACGGCAACACTTTATCATCTGCAACCGTTAGCCAGATAAACCAAATGATAAAAGACGGTGTTATAAAAGGTGGAATGATTCCAAAAGTAAAAGCTTGTATCCAAGCTTTAGAGAAAGGCGTTAATAAAGCACATATATTAGATGGTAGACTTCCCCACTGCGTACTTTTAGAAATTTTTACTAAAAAAGGCGTTGGCACAGAAATAACTCTGTAGGAGCTAAATTTTGGTATTGATCTACGGAAAAGGCAAAACAGGAGAATCAATAAAAAAATATCTTGAGAAAAAAAACATAAAATCTTTGATAATTGATGACAACGACCCACTGCCAGAGAGTGAAAATATAAATACAATCATCGTATCTCCCGGCGTACCGTTTTTTAACAGAATTTTTAAGTATGCAAGAAAAAGGAGAATTCCAATAATCTCAGAAATTGAATTTGCATACAGACAGTGTAATGACAGCTGTGAAATAATAGCTATTACCGGAACAGATGGAAAAACGACAACAACGTCTTTGATTTACGAAGTTTTAAAAGAAATATCAGATAAAAATGTTTATGTAGGTGGAAACTATGGCATTCCATTTGTTGAGATTTTGGACAAAATAGAAGAGGCTTCGTTTTCTTATCAAAAGCCATTAGACCAAAAAAACAATCCTTTAGACATAGCAAATAGCGATAAAAACATGAATAAAAATAATATTTCAACCTCTCACGTCTCACATCTCACGTCTCACGTCTCACCTTTTATCGTAGTTTTAGAACTCTCATCCTTTCAGATTTACTCAACAAAAACATTAAAACCAAAAGTATCTATCATATTAAACATATCAACAGACCATCTTGATTGGCACAAAAAAGAAAAACATTATGTTTTATCTAAGCTAAAACTTTTAAAAAATACAGAATTTTCAGTGTTAAACTATGATGATAAATGCTTAAAAAATATAAAAGGTAAAAATGTCTATTACTTTTCTTTAAAAGATCTTCCGGAGGATGTTAAAGGAATTTATCTAAAAGAACATAGAAAAGAAGATGGTTTAAACGTTTATAATCTTGTGCTTAAAGATGATAAAACAGAAGAAATTCAAGTAAAAACTCAGCTTATAGGCTTTCATAATCTTCAAAACATAATGGCAACGATCCTGACAGCTTATCTGCTGAATGTAGATGTAGATAAAGTGATTGAAAAAATAAAAGAATTTAAACCCCTTAGCCATAGAATAGAATTTGTAAAAGAAGTAGAAGGTGTTAAGTTTTATAATGATTCAAAATCAACGACAGTTCAAGCTGTAGAAAAGGCGATAGAAAGCTTTGATGAAAACGTTGTTTTGATTCTTGGCGGAATAAACAAAGGCGGAGATTTTTCTAAGCTTGGCAGTTTATTAAAAACCAAAGTTTTATCAGCATTTATAATAGGAAGAGATAAAGAGCAGATATACCAGATGATTAAAGATTATACAAACAGCATAAAAAAGGAAAGCTTAGAAGAAGCAGTAAAAGATGCTTTTGAAGTTGCAAAAAGCAACAAAGCAGTTGTTTTATTTTCTCCTGGATGTGCAAGCTTTGATATGTTTAAAAATTACGCCGATAGAGGAAATAAATTTAAAGAAATAGTGGAAAGCTTAAATGGTAAGAAGTAAGTATTTTGATAACCATATATTTTTAGCTTTTTCTCTACTTGTAATAGTTGGATTTGTATTTATATACAGTGCTACGTTTACATACACTCCGGCGGACCCGTTTTATTATGTAAAAAGACATTTTATAGCTTTATTTATTGCCATTTTTGCAGGATTGTTTGGCTATTTAATGCCGATGGATTTTTGGAAGAAATGGGCTTACGCCTTCTTTGGTTTTGGAATAGTTTTACTGATTTTGGTGTATATTTTACCGGGAGATTCTACCGGAACCCATAGATGGATAAACTTAGGATTTTTTAAATTCCAGCCTTCAGAATATATAAAATTTGCAACTGTTTTATTTATTGCTAAATATCTATCCAGAAAAGAAGACATTTTAAAAACATTGGAGCCTTTTATCGTTATCTTTGCCGTTGTTTTTTTTACAGCTGTTTTAATTGCATTTGAGCCACACAAAGGAGCTGCGTTGTTCTTGCTTATTCTTACAACCTTAATTTTGTTCTCTTCAAGAGCAAACGTTAAACCTTTACTTATCTTTATACCTTTCATAATAGCCTTTGGAACTTTAATAATTTTAACAAGTCATTACGCAAAAAGCAGATTGATAGGTATGCTAAACCCAGACCCATCTACAAAGGAAGGTTATCAAGCCTTTCAATCTTTAGTTGCTTTTGTAAAAGGAGGTCCATTTGGTGAAGGTATAGGTAGCGGAACCCAAAAACTAAAATACCTGCCAGAAATTCATACAGACTATATTTTTGCTTTAATTGGCGAAGAAGCCGGCATCCTTGGCACTTTTTTCGTATTAGCTTTATATATCATTATTCTAATAAGAGGAGTACAAATTTCTTTAAGCAAAGATGATGTTTTCATCCAAACACTTGGACTTGGTATAACGTATATTATCACTTTAAACGCGTTGTTTCATATATTTGTAACCTTAAACCTTTTTCCATCAACAGGTTTTACGCTACCATTTATAAGCTATGGTGGTTCTTCATTGATCATGAACTTCTTGTATATAGGAATTCTACTAAGAATTTCAAAAGAGCCTAATAAAATAAACTTTGTTCAAAGGACTTAAGATGAAAAAAGTTTTTGTCTCCGGCGGTGGAACAGGTGGTCATTTTTACCCTGCTTTATCCGTTGCAGAAAATCTAAAAGAAAAAGGATTTAGCATTACATACATCGGAACTACAAATGGAATAGAAAGCAAAAAAGATTTTCCGGCTGATGAAAAAATTTTATACCCAATGAAAGCAGTAAGAGGAAAATCTATCATTGGCAAAATTCAAGGAGTTTTTAGCCTACTGTCAACAACCTTTAAAGTCTACAACCAGATAAAAAAAGAAAAGCCGGATTTTTCAATCTGCTTTGGTGGTTATACATCAATACCTCTTGGACTTGCATCTTTTTTAGCAGAAGTGCCATTGTACATACATGAGCAAAATTCCATCCCGTCTTATTCAAATAAAATTCTATCTTACTTTGCTAAAAAAGTTTTCATAACCTTCGAACTTACAGATAAGTTTTTTGACAGAAAGAAAACAGTTTTAACAGGTATGCCTCTAAGAAAAAACATCGTAGAAAGAGCTAAAAATTATGTGTATAAGCCAAACCAAACGAAAACAGTTTTGGTTGTAGGTGGCAGCCAAGGAGCAAAAAAACTTTCTGAAAACGCAATATCCTTAGCTTCAGAAATGAAAGATATTAAATTCATCCTTATAAAAGGAAAATGGCAGGTAGAAGTACCAAATTTAGAAAATCTTACAGTTTATGAGTACGTTGATAATATGGAAGACTTTTACACATCTGCAGATGTTGTAATTTCTCGTAGTGGTTCAAGTAGTGTTAACGAGATTTTATGCTTTGGTAAATACGCTATCTTTGTTCCATTTCCTTATGCAGCGTCAAACCATCAGTATTACAACGTAAAATGGCTAAAAGATTTAGGTTTGTGTGAATTGATTGAAGAAAAAGATTTAAGTAAAGAAGTTTTAAAAGAAGCATTAAAAGATGCTTTTAACAAAGACTTAGAAAGTTTAAGCAAAAAAATCAAAGAATATGCGATATTTGACAGTGGTGAAAAAATCGTAGAAAATATATTAAATGATTTTAAAAACAATTGAACATCAAGAAAATATAGACCTTAGGAATTTTTGCACTATAAAAGTTGGCGGAAAAGGAAAGATTGTATATTTTCCAAAAGATCATAAAGAAATCTCTATTTTAATTAAAGAGTATGATAACATCTATCCACTTGGAATTGGAAGCAATCTAATTTTTTCCGATGGAGTTGTGAATAGAGTTTTTGTCCACTCTAAGAATCTAAAAAAGTATGAGATAGAAAATCAAAACGATATTTTTTACATCACCGCAGAAGCCGGCGTAAGCTTTAAAACCGTAGTTTCAGTAGTGAAAAAGTACAACCTTGAAGGATTTGAAAACCTGTCCGGCATTCCTGCAACCGTTGGCGGGGCAACTGCAATGAACGCAGGAGCTTACGGAAGCGAAATCTTTGATTTAATAGAAGAGGTTTGGTGGATAGACAGAGAAGGACGGCTAAATCATTCAAAAAAGGAAGAGATTAAATACTCTTACAGATACTCCCAATTTCAAAACGAAGGTTTTGTTTATAAAGTGAAGCTAAAGCTTAGAAAAAGTGATAAAAACATATCAGAGATTATAAAAAACCATCTGCTTGATAGAAACAGCAAGCAACCCCTTGATTTACCAACAGCCGGGTCAACTTACAAAAATCCACCGGGAACATATGCCGGCAAACTGATTGAAGCAGTTGGCTTGAAAGGTTATAGAATAAACGATATAGGATTTTCTGAAAAACATGCAAACTTTCTTGTAAACTATGGAAATGCTGAGTTTAAAGACCTAATAAAACTATTAGAACTTGCCGAAAGAAAAGTATTAGACGAATTTAATATAAATCTTGAAAGAGAGGTTAAAATCATTGACTAAAATCGCGCTTTTATATGGTGGATACTCAAGAGAAAGGGAGATTTCTATCAAAAGTGGAAAAGCGGTAGAAAAAGCTTTAAAACAGCTCGGATATAATTACAAAGTATTTGACATAATAGAAAGAGATAAATTCATAAAAGAGATTTTAGAATACAAACCAGATTTAGCATTTATAGTTTTACACGGAAAAGGTGGAGAAGATGGTACAATTCAAGCTATCTTAGAATTTCTTGGCATTCCTTACACAGGGTCGGATATGAAAACAAGCGTCATAGCAATGGATAAAGTACTAACAAAGATGTATTTGAAAAACTTTGGCATTCCAACGCCAGATTGGACATTTTTCACAGAAGAAAAAGAGGCTTTAAATTATAGACCGGATTTCCCGGTTGTCGTAAAAGCTCCTACAGAAGGGTCTTCTATTGGTGTTTATATAGTAAACAATCAGCAAGAATATGAAAATGCTGTAAGAGAAGTATTTGACCTTGATGATAAAGTATTGGTAGAAAAGTTTATCAAAGGAAGAGAGCTAACAGTTAGTATACTTGACGATGAAGTTTTTGATATTGTTGAAGTTGTTGTATCAGAAGGCTTTTATGATTTTAATAACAAATACATTACAGGAAAAACTCAGTACATATGCCCAGCTCAATTAGATGAAGATGTGTATAAAAGCATTCAAGATTTAGGACATAAGGTTTATAAACTCTTAAATTGCAAAGGACCTGCAAGAGTTGATATCATTTTAGAAAATGATAAGAATCCCTATGTGCTAGAAGTAAATACAATCCCCGGAATGACAGAGTTTAGCCTACTTCCCAAAGCTGCATTGGCAAGAGGAATTACATTCAACCAGCTTGTAGAAAAAATAATAAAAAATAGTTTAAAAAGATGAAAAAACTTGGACTTTTTTCAGCATGGATTATTCTGTGTGCTTTACTTGGCTACTATGCTCCAACTCTACCAATTGTAAAAGATATAGTAGCAATCAAGAAAGTAAACGTTGTTGGAACTGATAAATTATCAGAAAACGATTTAAAAAACATCTTTAAAACAGAAAATTGGATATTTGTATCGGAGGATAGATTGAAAGAAAAATTAAAAAAATACCAATTTATTAAAGATATAAAAATCTTTAAGCCAAATCTTGGCGAAATTACGATGATAGTAGAAGAGAAAAAGCCCTTTGCTAATATCATTCAAGGTAGTAAAGTTTTTACCGTTGATGAAGAAGGAAATATATACGAAACAGACATCTCAAATTTGCTAAACCTTGTGAATATATACTATAACGATAGTGAATTTCAAAAAAGCGATGTATTAAAAATCAAGAAAATTATGGAAAGTTTTAAAGATTATCAGCTTTCTAAATTTATAATTCAAAAATCACAAATAGCAGCTGAAACTTCCGATGGAAAAATATTGGTGTTTTCAAAAGATGAGCTTGATGATAGTATAAATAAAGCTAAAATATTTTTAGCAAATAAAAATCTAAATGATTATAATTATCTAAATTTTAGTTTTGACGAAATGGTAATAGTAAAAAAATTAAACGAGGAAACAAAATGAGTAAAAGTAAAACTTTTGTAGCGCTTGATGTAGGAAGTTATAAAACTGTTGCAGTAATTGGTGATTTAGATGAAACTGGAAAATTGCATATAATAGGTTTTGGAGAGACACTATCTAAAGGTATTGAAAAAGGAGCGGTAGTAAATCCTTCAGAAGCTATAAAATCAATAAAAGAAGCGATTGCAACAGCTGAATCAAACTCTGGATTTAGAATAAGCTCAGTAGTCTTAAATATTGGAGGAATTCATATTGAATCAAAAAATGAAAAAGATTTTATAAGCTTTTCTTCATCCAATAAAGAAATAGACCAAAATGACATAAACGCACTGATAGAAAAAATATCTGAAAAATTTAAAAATGATAACATCCAGATTTTGCATATCATTCCAAAAATGTATGTCTTGGATGATGATGAGATAGTATATGAACCTGTTGGTCTAATTGGTAGTAAAATATCCGGAGAATACAATGTTATAACAGGTAAGGTTAATTCTATTAGCAACATTAAAAAGGTAGTTGAGCAAAGCGGTCTTGGAGTTATGGATATTGTCGTCAATCCTATAGCATCTGCCACTTCCGTGCTTTATGAAGAAGAAAAGGACCTTGGTGTTGCGATAATTGACATTGGCGGTGGTTTAAGCGACATAGCAGTATATAAAAACGGTTATCTTGAAGTAGTAAGGTCTATTCCTATTGGTGGAAATCTTATAACAAAAGATATATCCTTTAGATTTAAAATATCCAAGGATATTGCTGAAAGCTTAAAAAAGCAACATGGTCTTGCTACAACCGAGTTTTTAGAATTTAATGAAGTAGTTGAAGTTAAAACCAGAGAAGACGAGGATACAATCAAATTAGAAAAGTATGAAATTGTAGAAACAATAGAATGGAGATTAACTGAAATGTTTGAAATTTTAAGAAAAGAGGTTGAAAAAACCGGACTTTATGATAGATTAAATGCAGGCATTGTTTTAACCGGAGGAGTGGCTAATACCCCTTATATCCAAAATCTTGCAGAAAGGATTTTTGAAAAAGATGTAAGAATCGGAAAGCCAAAAGAATTTAAGGCGTTTAACGAAAAATTCTACAGTCCAGAGTACGCAACAGTGATAGGATGTCTGCAGTTTACAGCTTCCGCTATAAAAGATAAGCATGTAGGGTCTAGTAACAGTAGTGAAATGTTTAGTTTTAATATATCTGACACTTTTATAAAGTTTTTTGATAAAATAAAGAATCTTTTCTAATTGTTTGGAGGAAACTTAGAATGGAAATAAATTATGACGCAAAAAATCCAACTAAAATTAAAGTTTTTGGTGTAGGTGGCGGGGGAAGCAACGCAGTAGCAAGAATGTATCAAGAAGGACTTCAAGATGTTGAATTATATATAGTTAACACAGATTTACAACATTTAAACTACCTTCCTGTTCCAAATAAAATTCATATTGGAGAGAGTATTAGTAAAGGTTTGGGTGCCGGTTCAAAGCCAGAAATTGGCAGAGAAGCCGCATTAGAGAATTTAGATAAAATCAAAGAAGCTATGGAAGGAGCTGATATGGTATTTATAGCAGCCGGACTTGGCGGTGGGACAGGTACAGGTGCCAGTCCGGTTATAGCTCAGGCAGCCAAGGAAATGGGTATTTTAACTGTGGCTGTAGTTACAAAACCTTTTAGCTTTGAAGGTAAAGTTAGACAAAGAATCGCAGAGGAAGGATTAGGGCAGTTAAAAGAAAGAGTTGATACATATCTTGTTATCCATAACGATAGATTATTACAAGTAGCAGGTAAAAATGTATCGTTTGCCAATGCCTTTAAGCTTGTTGACAGTATACTTTATAGGTCTGTAAAAGGAATCACTGATTTGATTTTAGTTCCGGGCTTGATTAATCCAGACTTTGCCGACGTCAAAACAATAATGGAAAATGCAGGCAAAGCTTTAATTGGCGTTGGCTCCGGAAAAGGTGAAAATAAAATAGAGGAAGCAGTAATGTCTGCAACAAGCTCCCCATTGTTAGAAGGAACATCCATCCAAGGAGCAAAAAGATTACTTATAAATGTAGAAGTTAGTCCGGATTTATCATTTATGGAAGTTAACGAAGCCGTTTCACAAATTAGAGAGCTTGCCCATGAAGAAGCGCACATTATATTTGGTGCATCAATCATAAATGATGTGGAAGATGAAATTAAAATTACTGTAATAGCTACAGATTTTGAAGATGAAAGAAAATCAGAATCTAAGCCTTCTTTAAAAACAAGACCATCCGGAATAATAGAGAAAAAGGAGTCTATAAAGAGAGAGAAAACTTCATACACTGAAGAATCTAAGTCAAAAGAAGAGTTTACATCTGAATCTTTATCTTATGATGAATTAGAGATTCCACCTTGGGTAAGAAAGGGTAAAAAGAGTTGAATATAGGATTTGCTAATTTAGTAACATTATCAAGATTAGTGATAATTCCATTTTTGATATACTCTATATTAAAAGATAATTATTTTTTGTCTGGTTTTTTAGTAATTGTTGCTATTCTAACTGATTATTTAGATGGAATTATTGCAAGAGCTTCAAATGATGTAACAAAGCATGGTGAGCTTTTAGACCCGGCAGTTGATAAAATTTTTACAGTATCAGTTTTAGTAGCATTGGTAGAAAAGCACGTTGTAAATTCTTTTGAAGTTTTTTTAATTATAGCGAGAGAAATGCTTGTAACATGGGTTAGAAGTGTTTTGGTAAACAAAGGAATTGTAGTTCCTGCTTATTTCTTAGGAAAGCTAAAAACGTCCATCCAACTTTTAGCAATATTTTTACTTTCTATAAATTTTGTAGAATTTGGAAAAGTTGCTCTATGGATATCTATATTCTTTGCCTACGTTTCTGGGTTTGAGTATTTTATGATATTTTATAAGGAAAAAGCATGGAAGTAAACTTTATCGTATACTTAATTATCACGTACTTACTAGGCTCGATCCCTTTTGGCTTAATTGTAAGCAAGCTTTTTGGAAAAGATATTAGAAAAGAAGGTAGCGGAAATATTGGTGCTACAAACGTTACAAGAGTTCTGGGTAAAAAAGCAGGATTTTTAGTATTAATCTTAGATATGTTAAAAGGTTTTCTGCCTGTCTATATTGCAAAGTACATTTTTGACGCAAAACTTGTCTCATTACTTGCTATAGCGTCTGTTATCGGACATTGTTTTTCAATTTACTTAAAGTTTAAAGGTGGAAAAGGTGTCGCAACAGCTTTTGGTGTATTAATTGCTTTATCCTATAAAACTGCGTTGATTGTTAGCATGTTTTGGCTTGGTGCGTTTCTTGTCTCTGGCTATGTATCTCTTGCATCTATGTTGTCAGCAAGTGTTTCTTGGGTTGTCATTAATTTCATTGAAAACAATATTTATTATACATACGCAGCATTTATTATTGGGTTGATTATTATCATTAAACATAAGGATAATTTAGATAGGTTGTTAAAAGGTACTGAATATAGATTCTTACATAAATAGTGGTATAACCAATTAAGAGTTTCTCTTTTTTACTAAACACACCTAACTTAACATCAGGCTATAAGTAGATATTTTCAAATCTGCAGATACTTTTGAGATAAATCTGCTTACCCAGAGAGATAGTTTAAAGAATGGAAGATGAAAAAGTCTATACCAGCTTCAAAGGATAACATGTGGTTCTTAAAAAACCCAAATCGTCATTCTAAAGCTGGCGAAGAATCTCGTGTTTTCTTCTTGAACCAAAAAGAGATCCTTCGACTCACAGCCTCAGAATGACAAGAGAAGGCAAAGTTATATCATTCCAAAGCTATAGCGAGAAATCTCAATAATTCTTTTTTAACTTATACAGCTGCGAGATCTTTCTTTTTCAAATCAATTTCTACTTCTTTTGCATAAATTCCATATTTTTTATCCGTTTTAGCAATATGGCTGTATAGCCAACCCCATGCAAAGGACAGGGCTTCCCTAAAAGCCTTTGAGTCCCCTTTTTCTATAAGTGGGGCTAAGTTGTAAACTTCTCTACGGAACAATTCATGTACCTTTCTATGTTGTTCTAATTCAGGATAACCTATTTTTTCCATAAATTTTTCCTCTTCGGACAGATGGTGCTCCATGTAGGCAAGAAGATCTCTTTCAAAAAGCTCTAAAGCTTCATCTTTTTTACCTTCTCTTAAGAACTTGTAAGTGTTATTCAATAGTTCTACAAATTTCATGTGCTGTTTGTCCATCTCTTCGACATGTGTAAGAAGATTGTTATCAAATTTTATCATATCTAACCTCCTTTAAAATGTATTTTTATCTTTTAATTTATTAGATAAATTTATTGAGGGGGGGACTATATAATTAAAGAACCTTTTTGACCTTTTAGACTAACTAAATCTCAGAATAAAATGCCGAAGGCGGGAGTCGAACCCGCACGCCCTTGCGGGCGGGGGATTTTGAGTCCCCTGCGTCTGCCAATTCCGCCACTTCGGCATCTATGAAAAAAGTGATTATGATTCGATAAAATTCGTCTTACGCTACCGGTCAAGATGTTATTTTATATTATACTACTTTTTAGGGATAAGAGTAAACATCATATTTTTGCCTTCCTTGACCGGTGGTTTTTCTACAACTGCTATGTCAGAAACGTCCTCTATGATTCTTTGGGCAAGTTTATCTCCAAGTTCCGGATGAACGTTCTCTCTTCCTCTAAACCATATCCAAACTCTTACTTTATCTCCATCTTGGATAAATTCTCTAATATGTTTTATTTTTGTTTCATAGTCGTGCTTTTCTATGTTTAACTTAAATTTCATTTCTTTAACATCTTGAACGTGCTGCTTTTTCTTTGCTTCTTTTTCTTTTTTCTTCTGTTCAAATTTATACTTGCCATAGTCCATAATTTTACAAACCGGCGGATTTGCGTTTGGAGATACTTCCACTAAATCCAGATTTTTTTCTCTTGCTAATCTTAATGCCTCTTCAATTGGAACTATTCCTAAGTTTTTACCTTCGTCGTCAATTAGTCTTACTTCTTTAACCCTGATTTGATTGTTAATTCTTAACTCTTGAATGACTAAAACCTGGTCAACCAAACTGTATAAAACTCGCACAGTTTGGGTTGGGGTATTTGTATTCCGCCATTTCAGACACTTCCGACCCCAACAGGCGGTATTTTGGAAGTGCCCTATCAACCATTGCTATCCAATCCTTTGAAATTATTATACGCTTCAAAAAAGAAAGATCTTTGTAAGACTTTTCAAGACAGCAGAAGGCTAAGGCTATGGAAAGAACTTGCCAGCTTTTATGACTACCTGTGGGTAGACCCCTCATCTGCTGCTTCCATTGGTTGACAAGTTTTTGGGTAGCTGTCTTACTTTTCCACTTTCTACAGGAGTTATCAATCTTTTTTTCATAATTAATCAATGGTATTCTACTGATTCCGTATATCTCTTCACACTTTTTTGTAGTTAATAGTTTTCTATTCATAATAATTCATTATTTTACACCTTTTTACATAAAATAGCAACTGTTGTAATTCGCTCAGAATGACGATTTGGGTTATTGGAATAGTTTCGCTGTTGTGTACCCCTATTTTAGAAAATTTAGAGCTTAATTATACTATACTAACGTGAAAGGTAATAGGTGGAAGGCAAGAAGTAAAAAGACTCCTACCTTTCCACCTAACCGCTAAATGCTTTTTACTCTATGGTTTGAACCCATTTTCTCAGTAATTTTCCATTGTACCAAAGGTTAATTGTTGGATTTTCTACAGAAGATGCGGTGATTGTGATTTCTTCTGTTGCAAAAATAACAGATGTTGGTTGTGCTGTAAAGTTGCTAATTGTATAAAGCTTGCCTCCATTGATATCGTAAACCTCTACAGTTTTGTCCGCCTTAGCTAAAGCAATTTTGCTGTTTGATGGGGATAAGTTGGCTGATAATACAGTTGTATTGGATGAAACAGTTTTAGACACGCTTAAGTCAGCTAAATTTAAGACCTTAGCTTCTTTTGAAGCTATCACTAAATATTTACCATCCTTAGAAACTTGAATATCATTTATTCTTCCGGAAGATATATTTTCTGACTTCTCTATGTTATCTGAATTCGTATCATATACAATTAATTTTCCGCTTTCTGTTCCTGCATAGATTTTGTTGTTATACCCTTTTAAAACAGATATTGATTCATTTAAAGAAATATCTTTAATTTTATTACCAGTCTTAGCATCTAATACGAATCCTTTACCATCTTTGGAGAAGACATATACATTATTTCCACCTTTTCCAAAAGAAATTAAAGATGCATTTACGTCAAATACTTTATTTACAATTACAGAAGCTGTAGAATTGTCCCAAACAAGAATTTTTACAGGATTTTTCATGTCTTTATATTTGTATGCAAGTGCTTTGATAGGTTTTATAGCGGTTGTAAGTTTTCCATCGTCAGAAATTGCAAAAGTTGAGAATTTATCAAAGTTTCTTACATCCTCCGGGTCCCATAAAGAGATATGTGGCTTTAAGTCTGTTATATCCCAGAAGTAAATACCAGCTTTTCCTAAGGATACGAAATATTTATAATCTTTTGTCATGTATAATGGTCCATAAGCTTGAACAGGTGGAAGCTGAACATCTTCAAGGGTGTAATTAACATAAAACTCATCACCCTTTTTAACATTTATGGTAAAAGTATCTTTATATACATCTTTTTCTACAGTAATTTTATGAACACCCTCATCAAGATCAACGTTTTGTGGTGAAGTTACAATTTCTTTTCCATCTACATAAATTTTAGCATCCTGTGGATTTGCGTTTAGATGAATAACAGCTTTTGTTAAGTTTACAAATATAGATGTTGTCTTCCCGTATTCAATAACTACTTTTCTTGAAGTACC
The DNA here is from genome assembly GCF_028276765.1 of Sulfurihydrogenibium sp. Lineage (NCBI taxonomy): Bacteria > Pseudomonadati > Aquificota > Aquificia > Aquificales > Hydrogenothermaceae > Sulfurihydrogenibium > Sulfurihydrogenibium sp. Next base: position 2,902 of record NZ_JAPYVU010000030.1, on the reverse strand, counting down.
TACAGCTCCATGTTTAAAGATAATAAGATGTTTTCCAACAGGAAGATACTCTTTAAACGGAGTTTTACCGATGTAATTTCTTCCTTCCATAACAATTGCACCTTGCGGTATAGAGTCTGCTTGAAGAATGCCTGTTGGCTTTGGATTAAACGCTAATTTTGTTGTTTTGTCATAATAAACCCAAACACCTTTTTGTGTATCTCTATCAAATTCTGTTGTTGCCACAGTAATGTCATAACTACCTTCTTTTAATTCCAATTCAAGAGGCGTTTTTCCAACATGTTTTCCATTGATGTAAACATCTGCATTTTTTGGCTCTTGAATAGAAATTTTTCCTTTACCTTCACAAGAAGAAAGGATAAATGACGAGAAGATAAGAAAAACCATAAACCATAAACCTTTTCTCATACCACACCTCTCAGTTTAGTTAATATTTGCTAACCATATTATAAAACAAAAAATTGATTTTTGTCATAAAATATTTTACATACATTTCAAGGGGGTCATCATGATAAAGATAGATTTTACTAATGTTATGTCAGATGTTATTGGTGAAAAACATGGAATTTTATTTGAAGAGATCGAAGCTTATAAAGAAATTGTAAAAGAAGTACATGAAAAAATAAAAGAAGAGAAAGATAATAGCTTTTACTTTACCAAGCTACCTTATCAACGCACGGAAGAGATTAAAAAACTTGCTACAGAAATAAGAGAAAATTTTGATTACTTTGTTGTAATTGGAATAGGGGGTTCTGCCCTTGGAAATCAAATGATCCAAGAAGCAATAAATGGTTTTAACTATAATGATTTTAATTATCCAAAGTTTTATATTATGGATAATGTAGACCCGGAAAAAATAGGCAACATTTTTGACTTAATAGACATCAGGAAAACAATGTTTAATGTGATAACAAAATCCGGTTCTACTGTTGAAACAATAGCGAACTTTGCTATAGTTTTAACCACGCTTAAAGATGAGTTAGGAGAAGATTATAAAGACCATCTAATATTTACCACAGACCCTGAAAAAGGGTTTTTAAGAAAGTTTGGGGAAAGAGAAAGAATCAAAATGCTCGACATTCCGCCAAAAGTAGGTGGAAGGTTTTCTGTATTAAGCAATGTTGGACTTTTATCATCTGCTGTCTGTGGAATTGATATAGAGCAGCTTTTAGAAGGTGCAAGAAAAGCCGATGAACTTTGCATGAAAATTTCAAATCCTTTAGAAAATCCTGCTTATTTAATTGGACTTATTCATTATTTAGCTTGTGAAAGGAAAGGAAAACATATATCAGTAATGATGCCATACTTTGAGAGATTATCATCATTTGTAGATTGGTATAGGCAGCTATGGGCTGAAAGCCTTGGCAAAGAAGGCTTTGGTCAAACTCCATTAAAGTCCATCGGAACAATAGACCAGCACTCTCAAATTCAGCTTTTTAGAGAAGGTCCAAAAGATAAAATTATTACATTTTTAAGGGTTTTAGAAAGTAGTAGAGATTACAAAATCCCAAAAGATATCCCAGAAGAAATTGGATACCTTGCTAACCATTCATTGAAAGAAATTTTAGATATAGAGTTAGAAGGAACAAGAGCGGCATTAATTAAAAGTCAAGTGCCAAACTTAACTATAACAATTGATAGATTAGACCCTTACAATCTTGGAATGTTGATTTATATTTATGAACTTGCAACAGGATTTACCGGATTGCTTTATAAAATTAATCCATTTGACCAACCAGCTGTTGAAGAAGGAAAAGATTTTGCTTACGGTCTTATGGGTAGAAAAGGATATGAGAAAAAATTAGAAGATTATAGTGAATTAGTTAAAGAAAAGTATTTATTAGAAATAAAGGATTAGTATATCTTAGGGGATGGAAAACTATACTCTGCAGATGGATGCTAAAAACTATCAATGATGTCATTCTACAGTTGGCACATCCTGGAGGATAACACAAAGAAGTAATTCTACGAAAATTTTGGAGCAATCTTACTACTAAAAGAATTGGATGATACCATGTTTAAACAAATCGGAATTTTTCCCAAACGGGTCTTACTTCAAAAACAATAAAACATATACAAATTAATCTTAAAAAGTGATAAAATTATCCTAAATTTTTTGGAGGTTGTATCATGAAAAAAGTATTATTTGCATTGGCTATTACATCTGTTGTAAGCACTTCATTTGCAATCACAAAACAAGAAGCTGAGAAAAAGATAGCAAACTATGTAGGACTTGGTAAAGACTATACAATCAATGTTTGCGAAAATGATAAATATTTTATAGGTGAAATCAATCTAAAAGGTTATGAAAATTTATCAACTGTCAGAAAAGTTTATGTTAACAAACAAACCGGCGATATCATCCCAGAGATGGCTCAAGCTTCTGATTTTTGCTATATGGTAAATAAATAATGAAAAAAATCGGATTACTTACAAGCGGTGGAGACTGCCCTGGTCTTAACGCATGCATCAGGGCAGTTGTCAGAACTGCTAATTACTATAACATTGAAGTTGTAGCTTTTAAAAGAGGCTTTAAAGGTCTTATAGAAAACGATTACACAATCTTAGATTACAAATCTGTCGCAGGTATTTTACAAAAAGGAGGAACTATTCTTTTAACTGCAAGAGAGCCAAGATTTAAAGATTATAATTTTAGAAAAATAGCTTATGAAAATATACGAAAACATAATATAGATGCATTGTTCGTAATTGGTGGCAATGGAAGCTTTCAAGGTGCTTATTTACTGCAAAAAGATTTTGGGCTAAACATCATAGGAATTCCAAAAACTATTGACAATGATATTTATGGAACAGATTATGCAATAGGTTTTGATACAGCTGTAAATAATGCCATGGAAGCAATAGATAAAATAAAAGACACGACCATGTCCCATGAGAGAAT